>CAISPD010000131.1 GCA_903887275.1 uncultured Mucilaginibacter sp. | reverse complement strand
GTTTGGTCAAATCATTTTAATAATTTGGATCAATACCAATTTATCTCGAATTTTAATATCAAATACCCCGCAGGCTCATACTGTCCCATTGCAAATATTTTAAATGATTGTTAGGCTCCGCAGGGGCCACCTATCGACATAAGGTTTTAAAGAAACCACCGTTATTATTGAAGCTTTTAAAGTTATTTATTGACGCTTTCAAGGGTAGACCATCACATACTCCGTAGGAGTATCCCCTTTGTAGCAAATATTTGAAGAAGAATGTTGGGCTCCGTAGGTGCCCCCCCAATCGCCGTAATAATCAATCTGCAAATCATGCTATTAATGGGCGGCACCTACGGAGCCGAAATGCTATTTGATTTCATAATTTCTACAAAGGGGTAGCTCCTACGGAGCAGTAGGAGAGTTTGATTTGGAGTGTTGGCCGGTTAAATTACCTAAAATTAAAACGGCAACATAGAGCAGCATAACTACTACCTCTTATATTTGTCCCTCAACACGTGTTTTAATTTTTTCCATGAGCGTTAAAGCCTACGGTTTAGCAGATATCAAAAAAGAGCTCCAGTTTCACGACAAAAGCTACCTGGTTGAGTTATGCCTGCGCCTTGGCAGGTTCAAAAAAGAAAATAAGGAACTGCTGGCCTACTTGTTGTTTGATGCCGATAATGAGCGTGGCTTCATTGACAATGTAATCGCCGAAAATGGATTTATGTTCAGCCAATTGCCTTCAAACAATTATCAGATGGCTAAAAGCATGCGTAAAATATTGCGCTTGCTCGGTAAATATGTCAAATTCATGGGGTCGAAAGAAGCGGAGATCGAGTTTCTGCTGAGTTTTTGCCGGAATTATATCCAATATGCTGATCGTCGGGGTGCCTATAAGCCTATGAGACTAATATTTACCCGGCAACTGGAAAAGATCGTAAAAACCATTGAAAAACTGCATGAAGACCTGCAATTCGACTATGCCAACGAGTATAATGGCATGCTCGACGAAGCACAAGCACAATTCAAATGGTTCTTTAAGGACGACTTCAAGCTGTAACATTTTGCAACAGCAACTATCTAACCTAAAAATTAACTGATTTGGACACCAGGGAATCGGCATTCAAGAAAATTTTTGAAGCTAATTCAAAAAAGATATACCACCTGTGCTATGGTTATACCGGCGACGATGATGCCGCCAACGACCTGCTGCAGGAAACTTTTTTGAAAGTCTGGCAAAACCTGGACAAGTTCAGGAACCAGGCGCAGATATCCACCTGGATCTATCGTATCGCCGTCAATACCTGTCTGACCTACCTAAGGTCGGAAAAACGGCAGGCAAAAGACGAACTAACCCCACAAATAGCTGAGAACAAGCGGGAGGAATACAGTGAGAAAACGGAGCAGGTTGCGCTGCTTTACAAGTGCATATCAAAATTGGAAGAATCGGAAAGAATTATCATTACCATGGTATTGGATGAAATGCCATACCCCGAGATCGCCGAGATTTCGGGTATATCAGAAGGAAATTTGAGGGTGAAAATTCATCGCATAAAACAAAAATTAACCGAATTATATAACCAGTATGAAAGACTTTGATCACCTGATGTCTGTTTGGCAGGAGCAGCCAAAACAGGACCAGTTTTCGGTGGAAGAGGCGCTGAAACAGGTAAAGAAAGGCATTCGCGGCATCACCAGCCAGCTATATTGGGGTATAGTGGCCATGACTGCCGTAGTGGCCGTTACTTTTGTTATTATGTTTTTCTTTGTATTTCAATCCTGGTTAACCTATATGGGGATATTTATCATGCTGGTTACGATGCTCCTGTATGCCGTTATGATCATCCGCAATTATCGAATCCTCAATAAACGTGATGCAACCCTCAACCCTACCGAATACCTGCAGGACCTGAAGCAATACCAACGTAACCGCGCCAAAATTGCGGGCTGGTTCTATTACCTGTATGTATTGCTTATCAGTTTGGGTTTATCGCTATATTTTATTGAAGTATTGAGCAATACCTCGGTTTATTACAAAATTGGTATATACAGTCTGAGCATCACCTGGATACTTTTCTTAACCTTCTGGTACAAAAAACGTATCTTCAAAAGCGAAGAAGAAAAACTCAACCTGATCATCGAACGTTTGGAACGCTTGCAGGGGCAGTTTGAGTAATTCAATTTGAAAATAATTCAATTTGAAAATTTGGTAATTTGAAAATTAGAATGATAAAGCTTGTACTTCCTTCCGAAGTTGATACCCTGTTAAACCTTTCCCGTAAAACTTTTTATGATGCCTTTGCGCATCGGAATAACCCTGATGATTTTGAGGCTTATGCAGCAGTTGCCTTTACGCGGGAACAACTTTTGTCGGAATTGCAGAATCCCGAGTCGGCATTTTATTTTGCATTGATTGGCGATGAGCCTGTGGGATATATCAAATTGAATTATGGCAATGCCCAGGCTGAGTATCAGGAGGCGGACGGTGTTGAAGTGAGCCGACTTTACATTCATGCCGATCACCAGGGCAAAAAGGTAGGAAACCAATTACTTGATTTTGCGATCAATAAATCAAAAGATGATGGCTTAAAATATATCTGGCTCGGGGTTTGGGACCAAAATAACGCCGCAGAACGTTTTTACGCCCGAAATGGCTTTAAACCCGTAGGAACCCATGCCTTTGTAATAGGCACAGACGTGCAGAACGATATTTTGATGAGAAGAGATTTAGCGATTGAGTGAGTGAGTTAGTGCATTAGTGAGTGATTGACTGGAAATGCTAATTACCAATGCCTAATGACGCGAAGCAAATGCCTAATGCCAAACCCCCAATTCACCCCTTCATAAAAGGGTTAAAACTCCTCGTCCCAATTTCCATACCCGCGGCGCGGCAGACCGTTTTATCACCAAATTTCGAATTGATACTGTCCATAGCCTGGTAGAGTTTGATCTGCTGCTCGTTATCTTCAAACAGGTTGATCTGGTAGCTGCCTGCGGTTAGCTGACTAAGTCGAACCCCTATCAGCCTTACCGGCCGATTCTGTTCCCATGCTTTGGTCAACAGGTTTTTAATGCCAGGTATCAGTATATGTTCGGCAGCTGTAAGGGGTATCTTTTCCTGTACAGTGTGTGTTTCAAAATTGGCGTAGCGAAGTTTGATGGCGAGGCACGAAGCCAGTTTGTTCTCGCTCCGGAGTTTAGAAGATAATTCTTCCGTCATAGCTACGAGGCTTGTTTCCAGACTCTGCCGGTCGCTGATATTGGTATGAAAAGTATGCTCAGTTGAAATAGATTTTCGGTCGGAATGCGGCACGATCTCGCCATAGTCTATTCCCCGGGCTTTTTCGTAGATCCAAATGCTGTTTTTGCCGAATACCGTTTGAAGAAATGGCATCTGCACCTTTTGCAGATCTCCGATTTTCTCGATACCGAATTCATATAATTTTTTGCAGGTGCTCTCCCCCATGCCGGGAATGGCCCGGATAGGCAATGGCGCCAGAAATTCCAGCTCCTGCCCGTGGGGCACAAAAAGCTGACCGTTTGGTTTTGCTCTATTCGTGGCCATTTTGGCAATAGTGCGACCGCTCCCCATGCCAAATGATATCGGCAAACCGGTTTCTTTGATGACCCGCTGCCTTAAATTACAAGCTAATTGGTATGGATCATAAAAGCGATCGGTTCCGGTAAGATCAATATAAAACTCATCAACCGAGGCCTTCTGATACAGCGGAACCATCTCATCAACAATATCTGTTACGCGTTTTGAATACTCGGAATAGCGATCATAACTGCCGCGAACGCTGATAGCGTGCGGACACAACTTAAACGCATCCCTGCTCGACATACCCGAGTGTACCCCAAATGCCCGGGCCTCATAGCTGCAGGATGCCACCACACCACGCTGTGCATTGCCACCAATGATCACTGCCTTGCCAATTAGCGATGGATCAAGCAATCGTTCAACAGATACGAAGAACGAATCCAGGTCGATATGCATGATATAGCGTTTCCCGCTCATGTATCAAAGTTGGGGATTATTTTTTGAAATTGCTAATATTTTTAGTTTAGTTTTACTGGTTGGGCATTAGGGATTGGGCATTAGACATTGAATTTATCAATAGTTCAACGTTCAGTCAATAAAACAACTCATTCACTCATACACCAATTGAGCCCCCCACACTTTTTTAACAAAAAATTAACCCATTTCAAGCATTTGTCTATATTTGTGCCGGGGTAAGTCTTTTACGACCAGCTCCTCTTGAACTCCCCCAGGGTGGGAACGCAGCAAGGGTAGAGGGTTGTAGCGGTGCGATAAAAGTAGCTTACCCTTTTTTTTGTGCCTTTATTTTTGGGTTGGAAGAGAATTAGAGGATTTTTTTAGAGGTACAAGATTATTGATTCTAATATTGATTTTCCTTCAACATCAGCTTTCTTCGCACTTTTTATTCTCGTAAATTGCGCTCAAACAAAAGGCCGTTATATTAGGTTAATGGCGAAAGGCTTAACTTTGCGCCGGGTTGAATATGCGAAGAAATAAAAGCTTATCAGCCATGGACCATTGACTTCGAAATACCTTTCGCCTTTAAACTTTTACCTCAAAACAAAATGCTCGATATACTCATTATAGGCGGTGGCCCCATCGGAATAGCATGTGCATTACACGCGCAAAGGGCCGGCTTAAGCTACCAGGTTGTTGAAAAAGGCTGTCTGGTAAATTCGCTCTATAACTACCCTTCTACCATGACTTTCTTCTCGACCTCCGAATTACTTGAGATCGGCGGGATACCTTTTGTCACAGTACACAATAAACCCAACCGTGCTGAAGCATTGGAATATTATCGGCGGGTAACGGTATCAAACCAGTTAAAGGTTAATTTATTTGAGGAAGTTTTATCAGTGACTGGCACAAAAGGTCAATTTACGATAAGCACTTCAAAAAACACCTACGAGGCTAAAAACGTGATCGTTTCAACCGGCTTTTATGATGTTCCCAATAAATTGAATATCCCGGGTGAAGAATTGCCTAAAGTGCGTCATTATTACCAGGATCCGCATTATTATGCCCTTCAAAAGGTGGTGGTTGTAGGTTCAAGCAACTCGGCGATTGACGTAGCATTGGAAACCTACCGAAAGGGCGCAGACGTTACTTTGGTCATTCGCGATGAAGATGTAAGTCAGCGTGTAAAATACTGGATACGGCCCGATATCATGAACCGACTAAAAGAAGGCAGTATCAAAGCCCATTTCAATTCGCATTTAACGGCCATTCGTAAGGCCGAAGTTGATATCCAAACCCCGGAAGGTCAGATCACTATCGCCAATGATTTTGTAATGGCCATGACCGGCTATCAACCAAATTTTGACTTCCTGCAGAAGTTAGGCATCAAACTATCTGACGACGGCAGGTCGCTCCCCAAGTATAACCCCGATACCATGGAAACCAACCAAAAAGGCATATTCCTGGCAGGTGTCGTCTGTGGTGGCATGGATACACACCTCTGGTTTATTGAAAACTCACGTATTCATGCGGAGATCATTGTGGGCGGTATCGTTTCAGGGATGTGATTAGTAGTCCCGATACCTATCGGGATTGTTGTAGTAGTTGTACTAGTTCTATCAGTTGTATTGGTTGCCCAAATACCTATCGTGATGGTTGATTTAGTAATTTGTTGGCCACCTATCAAATGACTCAATGACAAATGCCCAATGCCCAACTAAATTCTTACTTTCGTCCAAATATTTTCAAAACCATGTTGGAAAGCTTTAGAAGTCCGGATGCCCCGCCGATTAATTTTAAAACGGACGACGAATTGCGTTTTATAATTGATAACCGCGAAAAATACCTGCCCGAAAGTGTATTGGGAGCCGTTGAGGTGCTGAAAGAACGCGGGGCCGAATTTTCGGACGAGGAAGAGCGCGTTGTGCGGGAAGATATGCAGGCGCGAATAGAAATAGCAAATAATATCCCTTTATATACAAGTATCTTCAGTGATGATTATAAAAATTGTCTTGTTGAAGACCCGGATGCCTTTCAGTTTTACTCTAAAAGAGTTATCAAAGTATTCACTTTTTTCTTTGGTGTGCTTTTTGGTTCTATCCTGATGGCCATTAATATTGGAAAAACAAAAAACAGCACCGGCGTAATATCAGTACTTCTTTTCGGGTTAGTTCTTACAGTAGCTGAAAGTATTTTAGGCTATAATTTTGGCGGCGGATCAGGTCTTACGATCCTTTTAGCTTTTGTAAACTCTTACCTGATAGATTTATTATTCTGGAAACGTTACATCGGTAATACCAGTCTTTATACAGCCCGGAAATTCTGGGTTCCATTGGTGATAGGGGTTTTAGTTTATGCCGGTATCGTTGCGCTGATTATTACTAATGGCGTTCCATTGCATTAATTTGCTTTTTGGACAGTTTGGCGCTGCGAATGAACCCGTGCATAATCGCCTATCACAAATCACATAAAAAAAACCTTGCATAAGTTAAATTTTATGCGATACTTTGCATCCGATTTAAAAAAGCACGAAAACACGCATTAAAATGAATCTGCAAAGCACATTAAACATCGTAACCAGGGCCTTATTTTCTCCGGTTGCTTTTGCTTTGGTTGCACCAGTGTTTATTATTTCGCCTTCACGACGAAGGCTTTATATCCCCCGGGTTTAATTATACTGAAGCAGTACAACCAAGATCAGGACGTTAGTTCGAACCTTCTGATTCCCAACAAAAATTCATTAAATACGTATTGGCGGTTTCGTCAAAAGCTAACGTTAATTTACTCTAATTTTGCAATGATACTACAAGACTTTGATATACAAGTTGCCTCGGCAAAGCATATTGATTTTGCGCAATTGATCTGCGATGAAATGGCTGAGTCGGCCAAAGCACGGGGAACGGGTATTGCTCAGCGTTCATCTGAATATGTTGCCAGCAAAATGCTGGAGGGTAAGGCTGTAATAGCCCTGCACCGTGACGGCACCTGGGCCGGTTTTTGCTATATTGAAACCTGGAGCCACGGTCAGTTTGTGGCTAACTCCGGGTTGATCGTTAACCCCCAGTTCAGAAAATCGGGTTTGGCTAAGGCCATTAAACAGGAAATATTCCAATTATCACGCAGAAAATATCCTGATGCCAAAATATTTGGTTTGACAACCGGTTTAGCGGTAATGAAGATCAACTCCGAATTAGGCTACGAACCGGTAACTTATTCGGAATTAACTCAGGACGAAGATTTTTGGGCCGGTTGCAAAAGCTGCGTCAATTATGATATCCTGATGAGTAAAGAACGTAAGAACTGCATGTGCACTGCTATGTTGTTCGACCCGGTAGAAAAGCAAAAGGAATTTGAAGAAAAGATGAAAAAGATAACCCATAAAGCTACCTTGCTGGAGCGTATCGAAAATGCGATCAAGAAAGGACTGGACAGGTTTCAGTTGGTTCCTGTTTTAGCTGAAAACAGAAGGACTAAAATTGAAAATACGTTTTGGCACAAACAGCAAAAAGGTTAATAACCGGCTTTTTGCAGGTACATACGTTGATAATATTATTTTAGAATTATAAAATTTCAAGCCCTGATGCCAGGCTTAATTTAACCACTGAAAGCTCAAAAAGCTTTCAGCCACCACCAAAAAGAAGACATGAAAAAAAAGGTAGTTTTAGCTTACAGCGGCGGATTAGATACATCATTTTGTTGCATTTATTTAACGCGTGACCTGGGTTTGGAAGTCCACTCGGTAATCGTAAACACCGGCGGATTTAGCAGCGCCGAATTATATGCTGTTGAAAAAAGGGCCTATGAAATGGGGGTTACCTCCCATCATGTCGTAGATGAAACCGAGAATTTTTACAATTCATGCGTTCGCTACCTGATCTATGGTAACGTATTAAAAAACAATACCTATCCCCTTTCGGTTAGTGCTGAAAGAGTAAGTCAGGCTACTGCAATCGCTAATTATGCCAAAGAAATTGGTGCGACATATGTTGCCCATGGCAGTACCGGAGCCGGTAACGATCAGGTGCGATTTGATATGATCTTTAACATTCTGGTGCCCAACGTACAGATATTAACTCCGATCAGGGATTTGAAATTGAGTCGCGAAGAAGAGATCGAATACCTGAAAAAACATGGGGTGGAAATGAACTTCGAGAAGGCAAAATACTCTATCAATAAGGGTATATGGGGAACTTCCGTTGGCGGCAAAGAAACGCTTACCTCCAATTTGGGTTTACCGGAAGATGCCTGGCCTACCCCATTAACAGCGACAGAGCCGCGCAATATTGAACTGACTTTTGAAAAAGGCGAATTGATTGCGCTCGACGGAGAAATATATAATCACCCAACAAAAGCAATTCAAGCATTGCAGGCCATCGCCCAACCTTATGGAATTGGCCGTGATATTCATGTTGGCGACACCATTATAGGTATAAAAGGCCGTGTGGGCTTTGAAGCTGCCGCTCCTATTATTATAATTAAGGCACATCATACGCTCGAAAAACATGTGTTAACCAAATGGCAGCTTTCGTGGAAAGATCAGTTATCTTCGTTTTATGGTAATTGGCTGCACGAGGGACAGTTCCACGACCCGATCATGCGCAATATTGAATCATTTTTAACAGATACTCAGCAGCAGGTAAGCGGCAAAGTATTTGTTCAATTAAATCCATACAGGTTCCAGGTAACCGGGATAGAGTCTGAGCACGACCTGATGTCGAGCAAGTTTGGCAGCTATGGCGAAATGAATAATGCCTGGACCGGAGAAGATGTAAAAGGCTTCTCCAAAATATTTGGCAACCAGGTAATGATCTATCATAAAGTAAACAACCCGGGCAATGAGTAATCAGCCGTTTTCGAAGAATGATTGTTTGAGCCATTATAAATGGGGCGATGATTGCTATGGCTGGAATTATATCGATACTGATGATTTATCAGTTAAGCAAGAGCTGATGCCGCCGGATACAGCCGAACAATTGCACTACCACGAAAAGGCTACCCAGGTATTTTTTATCCTGAAAGGCAGGGCACAATTTACGATAGACGGCATAGAAACAGAATTGAAGCCGGAACAGGGCATCGAAATAAAACCGGGTCAGCAACACTTCATCAGCAATAAGGAACGGAGCGACCTGGAGTTTATCCTATATTCATACCCATCAACAAAAAATGACAGGATCAACCTCTAAAATACGGGCGGGGATCGTAGGCGGTGCCGGATATACCGGGGGTGAAACCATCAGGCTATTGGTCAATCACCCTGCTGTAGAGATAAGTTTTGTACACAGCAACAGCAATGCCGGCAATTTTGTGCACGATGTACATACCGACTTGCTCGGTGATACCGATTTAAAATTTACAGGCGAACTTTCAACCGACATCGACGTATTGTTTTTATGCCTGGGCCATGGCGATTCCAAAAAGTTTCTGGATGCAAATCCAATTCCGGCCAATATTAAGATCATCGACCTGAGTCAGGATTTTCGTTTAAAAACGGAAACCGGCTCGCAGCCTGCAGGCTTTGTGTACGGCTTGCCCGAGTTAAATCGTGAGGCGATCAAAAATGCACAGAACATAGCTAATCCGGGCTGTTTTGCCACCTGCCTGCAATTGGGTTTACTGCCACTGGCTGCTGCAAACCTATTAAATGCCGAAGTGCATATTACTGCCACAACGGGATCGACAGGCGCCGGACAAAGCCCATCCGCAACGACACATTTTACCTGGAGGAATGATAACCTTTCAGTTTACAAAGCATTTGATCATCAGCATTTGAAAGAGATAGGGCAATCCATCAGGGAACTACAACCGGGTTTCGACCATGCGCTCAATTTTATACCCTACCGTGGCGATTACACCAGGGGCATTATTGCATCCATTTATGTTGATTCAGATCTTTCCGCCGATGAAGCCTTTGAACTTTATCAGCAATACTATGCTAGTCACCCATTCACCCAGGTTACCCAAAAAAACATCGACCTGAAACAGGTTGTTAACACCAACAAGTGTTTTATACAGGTGGCAAAACATGGTAATAAATTATTTATAATCAGCATAATAGACAATTTACTTAAAGGAGCTTCAGGCCAGGCGGTACAGAATTTGAATTTACTTTTTGGGCTCGATGAAACAACCGGACTAAAACTAAAAGCCTCGGCTTTTTAATGAATATGAAATAAAATTTGTTGAATGTAGAGGTCGAATAACCTTTTAACTTTCAACTTTAACCTCAAGAGAATGAAACTATTTGATGTTTACCCGATCAACCCTATCAACATCGTTAAAGGTGTTGGTAGCCTGGTTTACGACGACAAAGGTACCGAGTACCTTGATCTTTATGGCGGACATGCGGTGATCTCTATTGGTCACACCCACCCGCACTACGTAAAGCGATTAGAAGATCAGTTACATCGCATCCGTGTTTATTTTGCATTCGTTGGATGCATGTTTATGCAATTCAATCAACTAATTGTCTTATTCTGTATTATTTCTTGCACTCTTTTGCTTCTTTATATATCTTCTCTTGCACAAGTAAAGCATTGGTCGCTCTATTGGACAAGCCAGCTCCATTACCTCGACAATACTTATTGTTTGAGATATAAATAAGGTTGGTATGTTGGTGTGAT
>CAISPD010000130.1 GCA_903887275.1 uncultured Mucilaginibacter sp. | reverse complement strand
TTCACAGAGTCGGGTGCGAAGCATTTCAACCATTATAGCCGTTTTAGTATGGGTAATGATATGGCCGATTTTAATAATGACGGTCAGCTTGACATTGTAACGGCAGACATGCTTCCCGGCGAGGAAAAGGTTTTGAAGACATATATGGGCGATGAGTCGTTCGACCAGTATAAATACAAAATATTAAGCGGTGGTTTTCAATACCAGTATTCGCGCAATTGCCTGCAAAAAAACCTGGGTAACGGCGAAGCATTTGCCGAAGTTGGTATGATGGACGGTATGTATAATACCGATTGGAGCTGGAGCCCGCTTTTGGCTGATTTTGACAACGATGGTATCAAAGATCTGTTCATAGCAAATGGTATTAAACGCCGACCCACTGACATGGATTATATCAGCTTTGTATCCGACATCAATATACAACGCATGCTGGTACAAGGTCACCAGGTTGATTATACCGCTCTGGAAAAGATGCCCGAAGGTTCAGTCCATAGCTATGTCTTCAAAGGCACAAAAAGCGAAAAATTTATTGATGAAAGTGCTGTTTGGGGATTGCAGGAAGCCATGATCTCGAACGGAGCGGCATATGCCGATCTGAACAATGATGGTAATCTCGACCTGGTAACCAATAACATGAATCACCCGGCATGTATATACAAAAACACGTCGAAGAGTGCGCATTATCTTTCACTAAAGTTTACCGGCCGGCAGGATAATCGTTTTGGTATCGGTGCTAAAGCTTATGTTTTTAGTGGGAAAAAATTACAATATGAACAATTAATGCTTACCCGTGGCTTCCAGTCGTCGGTTGAGCCTAAATTGCATTTTGGGCTGGGATTGGATAAAAATCCGGATAGCGTTTTGGTTGTTTGGCCAAACCAATCTTATCAGGTCATTAAAAATGTAAAAGCTAACCAGGTATTGCAGGTAGATGAAAGAAATGCTGCCGGCAGTTTCGTTTATAGTAAATATTTTCCCGTAGCTAAACCTGCTTTTGAAGATATTACCGGTAACGTTTCCGTTAATTGGTCTCATCAGGAAAACAATTTCGTCGACTTTAACCAGCAGCCGCTGATACCACACATGTTATCTTCCGAAGGTCCAAGGATAGCCGTTGCGGATATTAACCATGATGGACTTGATGATTTTTATGTTTGCGGTGCGAAGGGCCAGCCTGGCGCATTATTTATTCAAATGCCCAATGGTAAGTTTGCACAGTCAAAGCAGCCTGCATTTGTTACCGATGCGGCATCGGAAGATGTAGATGCGGTATTTGTTGATGTAAATAATGATGGATATCCAGATCTGTATGTAGTTAGCGGCGGGAGTGAAGTACGCAACGGTGAGCCCGAATTAGCCGATCGCTTGTATATGAACGATGGCAAAGGACATTTCAACAAGGCGGCTGATCTGCCTAAAATTCTCAGCAATAAATCTGCAGTAGCAGTAGCCGATGTTAATCACGACGGTTTTCCTGATCTTTTTGTATCCGGAGCACCCGCAGGATTTGGATTCGGACTTATTCCCGAATCTTACCTGCTGATCAATGACGGGCATGGGCATTTCAGCAAGGCTGTATTGCCTGAAGCTTTACGACATGCCGGAATGATCCGTTCTGCAGCTTTTGCCGACCTGGATAATAATGGCTGGCCCGACCTGGTGGTAGCAGGTGAATGGATGCCCGTAAAGATATTTCTAAACAAACATGGTAAGCTGGTTGAACAGGCTAACCAATCTGTAAATAGCTTAACCGGCTGGTGGCAGCGGATACAATTGGCTGATGTTGATGGCGACGGTAAAATAGATATTATAGCCGGTAACTACGGATGGAACTCGAAACTAAGACCGACCGAAACCGATCCTGTGAAATTATACCTGGCCGATATCGATAAGAATGGCACGGTTGACCCCTTATTAACCTACAGTATCGACCAAAAAGATTATACTTTTCTGGGTAAGGGCGATATTGAAAAGCAGGTCCCACTGCTGAAAAAGAAGTTTTTGTACTACCATGATTTTGCCGGAAAATCGGTAAATGAACTTTTTGGCGACTCGTTGAAAGGGGTTAAGACGCTAACGGCCAATAACTTTAGTTCGGGGGTGTTTTTTAACAAAGGCAATGGTAATTTTGAGTTTAAACCTTTTCCGGCCCCGGCGCAGACTGCACCACTATTTGGTTTTGCAACGATCAACGGCGCAAAGAACGAAATCATAGCCGGAGGGAACTTCAGTGGTGTGTTGCCTTATGAAGGACGTTACGATGCAGATTATGGCGATGTGATTTTCGTTGATAAAAATGCCGGTTTCAGCACATTGTCGCCTGTTTCCTCCGGTTTCCTGCTTCGCGGTGAAGTACGTGATATTAAAGTTATTAAAACAGCCCACGGTCCAATCTATATCGTGGCATTCAATAATAACAGACTGAGATTTTTCAGGCAAACTAATAATTGAATATGAACAAGTTAAAGATAGTAGTATTTGCATTGTTGCTGGCATTTGCCGGAACCGGATATGCGCAGGATCCCTGGGTGATCAAAGCTGCGAAGATAGACCCTTCCAATTATTACGGTATTACGGTTGCCAATGGCATGATCGGTATAGTATCGTCGCCGGAACCATTTAAGGTGAAAAATGTTGTGCTTGCCGGAGCCTACGACTTATACGGCAGGGGGCGCGTTAGCAATTTTCTCAATAGTTTTAACTTGCTGAACAGCTATCTCGAGATCAATGGAAAGCGGATAGATGCGGGAAACATCGGTAATTTTAAACAGGAGTTGGATATGCAGCATGCGGCATTTACCACAAGTTTTGATTTTGGTGACGAAGCGACTGTAAAATATACCTATTATTCTTTGCGCCACTTGCCTTTTACCGTGTTGATGGATATTTCTATTGTCGCAAAAAAGCCCATTAGCATCACAGCAGCGAGCGTGATGGAAGCTCCCGATGCTTTAAAAGAGGTACAGAATTATTTTAACGAAATAGATCGCCCGCATGTGACCATCAGCTTATTGACTTCAACTGCAAAAAGTCCTACCGGTAAGCTGCAATTATGTGCTTCCAATACCTTTTTGTTTGATGAGCCACATGGGCAGGAACCCCGGGTGATACACGAAATGTGGGACAATAATATGCACCTGATGAAATTTAGTAAACAACTAACTTCAGGTCAAACCTATCGGTATGCTGTCGCAGGTTCATCCATCACCTCGGCGCATGACGCAGATCCATTGAATCAGGCCGAACGGTTAACAATGTTTGCCAAGTTGGAGGGACGCGAACGGCTGATCCAGTTTCACTCCCAGGCCTGGGACGAACTCTGGAAAAGTGATATCAGGATAGAAGGCGATCCGCAGGCACAGCAGGATGTGCATAGCATGCTTTATCATTTGTACTCATTCTCGCGTGCAGGCACTGCTTATTCGCCGTCGCCTATGGGGCTTTCCGGATTAGGTTATAACGGGCACGTTTTTTGGGATGCCGACCTTTGGATGTTTCCTGCAGTTTTGGTGTTACATCCCGAGATCGCTAAATCAATGGTTGAGTACCGCTTTCAGCGATTGTCTATGGCCCGGCAGAATGCTTTTTCTCATGGTTATAAAGGCGCTATGTTCCCCTGGGAAAGTGCCGATAGCGGGGTAGAGGAAACGCCGGTTTGGGCATTGAGTGGTCCGTTTGAGCACCATATTACTGCTGATGTTGCCCTGGCTGCCTGGAAATACTATAGCGTTACGCAGGATAAACAATGGCTGCTGGAAAAAGGATGGCCCCTGCTTTCGGCTACTGCCGATTTTTGGGCCAGCCGGGTTGAACGTAACGGCCCCGGTCATTACGATATCAAGGACGTAGTTGCTGCCGACGAATGGGCCGAAAACGTAGACAACAATGCATTTACCAATGCAGCTGCCAAAGCTAACCTCCAATTTGCAATTACAGCTGCTAAAATACTCGGACTAAAGGCTGATCCGGATTGGCAGAACGTGGCCGACAATATACCGGTATTAAGTTTTCCGGATGGTGTTACACGCGAATTTGCCACCTATAAGGGTGAAGGGATTAAGCAAGCTGATGTAAATTTACTGGCCTATCCATTAAATACAATAAGCGATCCTGCACAGGTAAAAAAAGACCTCGAATACTATGAAACCCGTGTTCCTAATGCTGGTACACCAGCGATGACGCAGGCGGTTTTTGCATTATTATATGCACGGCTGGGGGATGGTCAAAAGGCTTATCACTTTTTTAAAGATGCTTATGAACCTAACCTGAATCCGCCATTCAGGGTGATCGCGGAGACCAAGGGCGGCACAAATCCTTATTTTGCTACCGGTGCAGGCGGAATAATTCAGAGTATGCTGATGGGATTTGGAGGGCTGGATATTACCGATAGCGGTATCGTTCAGATAAAAAGTAAACTACCATCAAACTGGAAATCATTGACAATAACTGGTGTTGGCCCCGATAAAAAAACTTACGTTGTTAAATAATAAATCATATGAAACGGTTTTTCTTACTTGCTGCTCTTGCTTTATTGGTTTTTACCTCGTGTAAAAAATCAGATTATAAGCAAATACTTCATGATCCCAAGCTCTTTAGTCGTACAGTTTTTGAATTGAACGATGTTATTATGGGTAATAATTTTTCGCCACCGGTTGGTTCACGCAATTATGCCTATGCATCTATTGCAGCTTATGAAGTTGTAGCGGCAGGCGATCCCGCACATTACAAATCATTGGCGGGCCAGGTTAATGGTCTGGCCAAAGTTGCCCAACCCGAAAGCGGCAGGGAGATTGACTTTGAATATGCTTCGATCGTAGCTTTTTGTAAAGTTGGTGAAGCAGTTACCTTCCCGGAAGGCAGTATGAAATACCTGACAGATAGTTTGCATCAGATAGCGGTAGACCACGGCATGCCTTCAGATGTGATCGTTAATTCTGAAACTTATGCAAAGGCAGTCGCCAAGTCAATTATGACCTGGAGCAAAAAAGACCATTACCTGCAAACGCGGAGTATGCCCAAATTTCCAATTAAAGATTCAGCAGGCCGATGGGTACCAACTCCTCCCGGGTATTTTGAAGCAGTAGAACCGCATTGGAACGAGATCAGGACGCTG
This sequence comes from uncultured Mucilaginibacter sp., assembly GCA_903887275.1. GTDB lineage: Bacteria > Bacteroidota > Bacteroidia > Sphingobacteriales > Sphingobacteriaceae > Mucilaginibacter. Next base: position 1,011 of record CAISPD010000130.1, on the reverse strand, counting down.
GTAATGCATGATGCTAATGAATATATTGTTACGCCGCCGCCCGCATTTAATGTCACTGATAAAAATAGTGCCTATTATAAAGAGGTGATGTTATCAAAGAACCGCATTGATAGTTTAACACCTGAACAGATTCATATCGCTGATTTTTGGGATGATAACCCTCAAAAAATGAATGTTTCGGGTCATGTGATGTTCATTACCAAAAAATTCTCACCTCCGGGCCATTGGATGAGCGTGGTTGGTATCGGGGCAGAAAAAGTTCATGCAGATTTTAATACTACAGTTTGTGCCTATGCTAAAACAGCTATTGCCTTATTTGATGGCTTTATAGAATGCTGGACAGCAAAATATAAATATAAAGGTGTACGACCTGAAACGGTGATCAACAAATATTTTGACCCAAACTGGAGGCCACATCTGCAAACACCGCCCTTCCCGGAATATACATGCGGACACTGTACCATTTCAGCTGCAGCAGCTGAGGCGGTTAGCAGCGTTCTGGGCGACCATGTTGCCTATACCGACACTACCGAATTGCAATTTGGGATCAAAAACCGATCGTTCAAATCCTTTGCTGACGCAGCAGATGAGACATCGTTATCGCGATTTTACGGGGGAATTCATTTTCATAACTCTTGCATCGTATCGCATAACTTCGGTAAAGTAGTTGGAGACTCCGTAGTTAAAAAGCTGATCATGAAGAAATAAACAGGTTTTTGGACCTGGTATAAAAAAGTGTATATATTTTTTTAATCTCCTTGGTTTGCAAATAATTAAAAATCAGCATTTTAACTGTAAAAACAATATTTTTTAATTATATTTTTTCTATAAAAAAATGACATAGGCTTTGTGCCTGATACTCCGAATCAGAATAGTTGTAATTTTATGTTACACTCAGTTACTCAATAATTTGTGTGTATGTAAAATTGGTTTAGTTACAAAAGGTAGTCAGCGATTGACTACCTTTCTTTTTTTATATTTAGTTCAATAGCGGATGATAAAACCATTTTT
>CAISPD010000129.1 GCA_903887275.1 uncultured Mucilaginibacter sp. | reverse complement strand
TTGTCTTGTCCTGAAATAGGTTTACACATTAGTAAACTACAGATGGAGCAAAAAATAGAATTAGCAATTCTTTATGATCGGAATGTAAAGAAGATAACTTACCGTACTTTAGCAGTAAAGTATGGCATAAGCCGTACTCAAATCCACCGGATGGTAATGTCAAAGCAAGAGAAGAAGGAAAAACCGGTGACAATTAAACCGGTTGAATCTGAAGAGATCGTTTTACCGGATGACATAAAAACGCTAAAGGAGAAGTTACGCCAGGCACTGTTAAAGATAGAACTCCAGGATTTAATGATCGATATTTCGAGTAAGGAGCTCGGTATTGACCTGCGAAAAAAACATGGCACCAAGCGGTCCAAATGAAAATGCAAAGCTGCTCACGTGGTCTTCGTGAGCATTGCAGACAGCTTGGTTATTCGCCACAGGCGTATTATCAGTATCAGAAATTATCGGGTAAAAGAGCGCTGGAAGAGGATCTGCTGATTCAGCAAGTGCTTCATCATCGTATCCTTCAACCAAGACTCGGGGGTCGAAAGCTACATGAAATGATGGAGCCGTTTATGGAAGATCATGACATTTACGTATGCAGGGACCTGCTTTTTGACCTGTTACGGGAAAATGATTTGCTAATCGTTAAGAGAAGACGCAATCAGCCTCAAACCACCGACTCTAATCATTGGCTTAGGCGATATCCCGACTTGATCAGAAACATCACGCTAAGCCGAGCAGATGAGTTATGGGTGAGCGATATTACTTATATACATCTGACAAAGAAGAGGTTTGCCTACCTGAGCCTGGTAACAGATGCTTATAGCAGGAAGATTGTGGGCTTTTGTATGAATAATGATCTGTCAGCAGAAGGCCCCATTGCAGCTTTGGAAATGGCCCTTAAAGGAAGAGCAAGCGATGAGTCGCTAATACATCATTCAGACCGGGGTTCACAATACTGCTCCGATGGTTATGTAAGTTTATTAAAGTCCAGCGCTATCAACATCAGCATGACCCAAAGTGGCAATCCCAGGGACAATGCTATTGCAGAAAGGGTAAATGGGATTCTTAAACAGGAATTGCTTGAGGAGGTATATTCGGATATTAAACAAGCAAAACAGTCGGCAGTAATTGCTATTGATATTTACAATAGAATCAGGCCACACAGCAGCGTGGATATGATGACACCCGAGAAGGCACATACGCAAAAAGGAGAAATCAGCCGGAGATGGAAAAGTGCATTTCAACCAAATAAGAAAAAGCCGGAGCCTGTGAATTATCAACAAAAAGCGGAGGTCATATAAAAAGAAAAAAAGAAGCAAAAAAAGAAAAACGTGTTGAAATATGGAAAACTAAAGGAGTTTCCCACATTCCAACACGACAAACAAATAACAATAGTTTTTTATTACTTTTAGAAAAGTGTAAAGCTATTACAGGATTAAAATTAAGTGTAAACTTATATCAGGATTAATCATTAAAAGTGTAAACTTTTTTCAGGACGAGACATTGAACGTATTGTTCCAGGAACTGGTGTTCCATCATTATAAGGAACACCGGAACGTGCAATATTATGCCGATGCCCTTTTTGTATCGCCAAAGCATTTAACAGAAACCATTAAGGAGGTAACCGGCCGGACAGCCGGGGAGTGGATTGACGATGCCGTAGTGCTGGAAGCCAAGGTATTGTTACGTAATCACCAGATAAGCATCGCGCGCGTTGCTGAGAATATCCACTTTCCCGATCAATCGTCCTTCGGCAAGTATTTTAAAAAACATACCGGTATGTCCCCATCCGACTATCGCTTGGTTTCTTCTTATTAATAAATGCAGATTTAACCAGATCCATAGCGGGTAGATTTATCATGTTCCCGCAAAATTTCTTTCTTCCGACTTTTTGACTAATATCTCCGTATTGCAGCCCTTTCATTGGCTGAATTCCGCTTATAATTTTACGATAATTATAAAAACTTAAATAGCGCCCTGTTTACGCTGTCAATAATTTACTGAATTGCAAACAATTAACCGTTGTTGTGATTCATTTTTTTTTAGTAGTTGGTACCGGGCCAAAGCTAGTTGCTGTATATAGACACTTAAAATTAAAAAGATATAACCATGAACGACGTTGAAAATGTTAAAGCCATTAAGGGCGGTGAGTTTTTGATCAGGGAAACCGCTGCCGAAAGTATTTTTATTCCCGAAGAATGGAATGAAGAGCAATTGATGATCGCTGAAACCTGCAATAACTTTCTGGCGCAGCATGTTTCGCCTAATTTAAACAGGATTGACGCACAGGAGGAAGGTTTAATGTCGCATTTGATGGATGAGGCGGGCGCTTTGGGTTTATTGGGAATTTCAGTGCCTGAAGAATACGGCGGTTTCGGAAAAGATTTTAAAACCTCTATGCTGGTAACTGAGAAACTTGGTGCGGGTAACTCTTTTTCTGTTGCCTTTTCTGCACATTCAGGCATCGGAACATTGCCGATATTATACTATGGTAACGACGCACAAAAACAAAAATATATCCCCAAATTGGCCAGCGGCGAATGGAAAGGGGCTTATTGCCTTACCGAACCCAGCTCAGGCTCCGATGCCAATTCGGGTAAGGCGCGGGCAAAGCTTACCGAAGATGGTAAACATTACCTCATTACCGGCCAAAAAATGTGGATCACCAATGCCGGTTTTGCAGATGTGTTTACAGTTTTTGCCAAAATTGATAATGACGAAAATCTAAGTGCCTTTATCGTCGAAAAAGAGTTTGAGGGTATCACTTTGAATACCGAAGAACATAAAATGGGGATCAAGGGCAGTTCGACACGCCAGGTGTTTTTTAATGATTGCAAGGTGCCGGTTGAAAATCTGTTATCTGAACGCCAGAATGGCTTTAAAATAGCCGTTAATATCCTGAATATTGGCCGCATGAAACTCGGTGGCGGCACTGTTGGCGCCTGTAAAGAGGTGATCACATTGGCCGTAAAATATGCCAACGAACGTGAGCAGTTTGGTAGGGCCATTTCAAAATATGGCGCCATCCGGCATAAACTTGCCCAGCAGGCCATCTTAACTTATGCTGCTGAATCCGCAGTTTATCGCGCCAGTCAAAATATGGAAGAGGCGACTGATATGCTGATCGAATCAGGTCTTGATGAAATAAAAGCCAAGCTCAAAGGCACCGAACAGTTTGCCATTGAAGCAGCCATCATTAAAGTGCATGCATCCGAAGTGTTAGACTATGTAGTAGATGAAGGTGTACAAATTTATGGCGGCATGGGCTATAGCGCCGAAGCGCCAATGGAAAGGGCGTACCGCGACTCAAGAATCAACCGGATCTTTGAAGGCACTAACGAGATCAACCGCATGTTAACGGTGGATATGATGCTGAAACGCGCAATGAAGGGCGAACTCGACCTGATGGGCCCGGCGCAAAAAGTGGCTGGCGAGTTACTGAGCGTACCTGATTTTAGTGCCGCCGGCGAAGAAGGACCGTTTACAAAAGAGAAAAAATATATCGCCAATTTCAAAAAAGCGATATTGATGGTTGCAGGCGCGGCTGTTCAAAAACTGATGACCCAATTGGCTAAAGAGCAAGAAGTTTTGATGAACCTTGCTGATATGCTGATCGAGCTTTATGTAAGCGAATCGCTGCAGTTACGGGTTGAAAAACTGGTTGGCCTGCGCGGTGAAGAAAGCTGCAAAGAACAATTGGATATGATGCG
>CAISPD010000128.1 GCA_903887275.1 uncultured Mucilaginibacter sp. | reverse complement strand
TGAAAATATAATGATCTGATAGTGAGATCATAATTACATCATGTATAGTTAATAATAGTTTAGTTAATGTGTCTCGCTAAGCCCTCCCTATTTAAGGGAGGAGCTTAGATAGGGAGGGTTTATTCAAAAATTTACCAATATGATCAGGAATTACATCAAAACTGCACTTACCAACATGAGCCGGAACAGGATTTATACCCTGATCAATGTTTTCGGCCTGAGTATTGGCCTTGCCTGTGTGATGCTGATCACGCTTTATATTAAGGATGAACTTAGCTATGATCGTTTCCATGTAAATGGCCCACAGTTATATCGTTTGGTTACCGACGGACATCGTCCGGATGGCAGCGAAATGCATAATTCATTTACAGGTGCCGTGCAGGGGCAAACTTTTAAAGAGCAGATACCGGGTATAGCGGCTATATGCCGGGTGAATGGCGGCGGCGAAAGCCTCGTTCGAAAAGGAAGTGATCTGATCAGTGAGCCAATGTTGTATGCCGATAAAAGTTTTTTCGGACTCTTTTCATTTCCTTTAGTGCAGGGAAACCCCGCTACTGCCTTAGCTGATGCCAAAAATGTAGTGATTGCGGAAGATGTTGCCAGAAAATATTTTGGCGATGCCAACCCGATGGGGAAAGTATTGGAGATCAATCAAAACGGTAAGTTTCAGCCATATATTGTATCGGCAGTTGCAAAAAACCCGCCCGCTAATTCCACAATAAGTTTTCATTTTCTTTTGTCGATTGAACCATCGATGCCAAAATCATATTCAAGTGATGGTTGGTTTGATTCATTCCTCACTTCGTTCATCTACCTGAGACCCGATGCTGACCCAGAACATATTGAGCAGCAAATGGCGCAGGTGTTTATGAAAAGCGTAGGCCAAAGCAAGGAGTTCCTGATGGCTAAAAAGCAATACCCTAAGTTTAACGAATCCTACCACCTCGAGCCTTTTAATGATATTCACCTGTCTGAAGTTTACGGTACCGGTAATGGTTTGAAGCCCGCCAGTAAGGCCAATTATTCTTATATACTCGGCGGGATAGCCATTTTTATTCTTTTCATCGCCTGTATCAATTTTATAAACCTTTCTTTATCGCGAGCGATGCGCCGGAGTAAAGAAATTGGTATCCGCAAAGTTATTGGGGGTTCACGCAAACAACTTATTTTTCAGTTTCTGGGTGAATCATTTATGCTAAGCCTCATAGGCAGTTTATTGGCCGTATTCCTGGTAATTGCCAGCCTGCCCGAATTCAATAAACTGTCAGGCAAAGATCTGCAATTATCATACCTGCTCAATTTACAAACCATCGAAGTGTTTTTGCTCATCATCCTGGCTAATACCCTTTTGTCGGGATTTTATCCGGCTTTGGTGCTTTCTGGCTTTAAACCGGTGCAAACTCTTTACGGGAAACTAAAATTCAGCGGGCAAAATTACTTTGGCAAACGTTTGGTGGTATTGCAATTTGTGGTGGCTATTTTCCTGGTCATTGGCACGCTGGTGATGCAAAAGCAATTCAATTACCTGGTTAGCTACGATCTGGGCTATCAGCCCAAAAGTATTATCGACCTGCAATTGCCACAGGACAAAAATCCTAACTATGATGTTTTTAAAAGTGCACTGTTAAAATACCCATGTATAAAACAGGTATCGGGCCAGCAAACATCATTCACAGGTATGTATGCCACTTCATATAAAGTCGGGGAAAAAGAATTTCAGGGTACTTATTATGATATCGATAATGATTTTGCTTCATTAATGGGTATCAGGCTGATCAAAGGGCAAAGTTTTAAATCATCTGCCGGCGATACTACAGAATGTCTGGTCAATCAAACTTTTGTAAAAAATGCCGGCTGGAATGATAACCCTGTTGGTCATGTCATAACACAGGACAAAAGGCACCTTACCGTTATTGGTGTTATTGCCGATTTTCATAACAGTTCGCTGCTTAACAGCAATCAGGATAATATTGTACTTGATCAAACCCCTAGGGCGCAGTATAATAACGTAATGATCAGGATCGACGAAAACCAAAAAGAAAAAGCGATCAATACCATCAGAGCTGAATATCGCAAGATCATACCTGACTACCCGTTCAATTATAATTTCCTGACTGATGAACTTGCTCAGCAATACGACGAAACCAATAACTGGAAGCAGATCATCACCATATCGTCTTTCATGTCTATCGTAATTTCCTGCCTCGGTCTTTTTGGACTCGCTTCGCTGGCCATCGAACAACGTGTTAAAGAGATCGGTATCCGCAAAGTATTGGGGGCTTCAGTTGGGCAGATCAGCTCCATACTAACCATCAATTTTTTGAAACTGGTATTTGTTTCGATCCTGATCGCTGGTCCTTTATCCTGGTACGCTATGACTAAATGGCTGCAGAATTATCCATACCGGATCGATATGAGTTTTTGGATCATTTTACTGGCAGGATCAGGTTCATTGCTGATCGCTATGCTAACAATAAGTTCTCAGGCGATCAGAGCGGCAATTGCCAACCCGGTTAAAAGTTTACGATCGGAGTGATTAGGCATTGGTCATTAGGCATTGGGAATAAATAATCTACGTATTCGGCAATATCGATAGTAATCGGGAAAGACGAATCAGCGGTTCAGACATTAAGTAAAAACACATAAAAATACAAGCATATGTTCAAGAGTTTTGTGCGCACAGCGATTAGAAATCTGCAGAAAAATAAGGCTTTCAGCTTTTTAAATATTTTTGGTTTGGCCATTGGTATTGCCTGTGCTTCCCTGATCTTTTTGTGGGTGGAAGACGAGGTGAATTTCGACTCCGTCAACCTAAAAAAAGACCAGCTTTACCAGGCCTGGGAGAATCAGAAATATGATACCTACGTGTTTACTGAAAGTTCGACACCCGGACCGATGGGACCAGCGATCAGGGAAGATTTTCCGGGGATTGCAAATGTTTGCCGCACTTCGGAAGAAAACCAGCCTCTATTGTTTTCACAAGGGGACAAATCTGTTTTTGCCTCAGGCAGATATGTTGAATCTTCAATTTTCAGCATGTTTACGCTAACTTTTGTTCAGGGTAATGCTGCCTCTGCGCTAAGCCAGATACACTCGCTGGTAATCACTCAAAAAACAGCTAAAAAATTCTTTGGCGATGAACAGAATGTGATCGGTAAAACGATAAAGGTTGATAATAAACAGGATTATGTGGTTACCGGTGTATTGAAAGATATACCAACCAACACCAGCTTTCAATTTGAATGGCTGATGCCTTTTGAGATCTATTGGAAAAATAGTCCCTGGCTCAAACAATGGGGTAACAACTCGCTTGCAACCTATGTAGAACTGAAACCCGGAGTGGATGTAGCTGCAGTAAATAAGCAGCTTTACAATTATATCCAAAAACACGAACCGAAATCGCTGGGCCATGTGTTTTTGTATGGAATGAACGACTGGCATTTGCGCAACGAGTTTAAAGACGGAAAGTTAACCGGGGGCGGACAAATTGAATACGTGCATTTGTTTACCATCATTGCCTGGATCATTCTGTTTATAGCCTGCATCAACTTTATGAACCTGGCCACAGCCCGCAGCGAGAAACGGGCCCGCGAAGTTGGAGTGCGCAAAGTTTTAGGCGCTGCAAAAAATTCATTGATTATTCAATTTATTGGCGAAGCTGTATTTATGGCGCTGATTGCCGCTGTTATCGCAGTTATAATATTGTTGGCTGTTTTAGCTCCGTTTAACACTTTGGTACAAAAGCAACTCAGTCCCGGTCTTGGTAACCCTGTTCATATTACGGCTGTTTTAGTAATTGCGCTAATTTGCGGTATTGTTGCAGGAAGCTACCCTTCAATATATTTATCCTCATTTAAACCGGTAGTGGTATTAAAAGGCCTGAAGTTAAAGGATAGTGGAGCAGTTTATGTGCGTAAGGGATTGGTGGTGGTACAATTTGCTGCATCCATCATTCTGATCATCAGTACCATCATAATCTTCCAGCAGATACAGCATGTTAAAAGCAGGCAGTTAGGGTTCAATAAAGACCGGCTTGTTGAAATTGATCTGCAGGGCAAAATGGCGACAAATTATACACCAATACGTCAGGATCTGCTTAACACAGGCCATATCGAAAACGTGGCGCTGGCCGATCATGGTATCATTTACGGTGGCAATAATACCAGTAGTTTGACCTGGGAAGGTAAGCCTGTAGGCTCTCAGGTACTCATTTCACAACGCTATGTAACGGCCGATTTTTTCGCAACCTCGGGTTTGAAAGTTCTTGAAGGACGAAATCTAACCATTACAGATACCGGAAGTAAACCTATAAGAATGGTAGTAACGCAATCCATGGAAAGATTAATGGGCAAAGGGAGCGCTGTAGGTAAAACTATGCATGGTGAAGGCGATACTACCCACGCCGTAATTATTGGCGTGGTGAACGACTACGTTTATGGCAACATGTATGGCAAACCCGATCCGGTAATGTTCTTCAGTTCGGCACCAAAAGACTGTACGGTTTTATATGCCCGTATAAAACCCGGGCAAGACTTGCAAAAGTCGCTTGCCGATATGCAAACCGTACTTAAACAGTACAATCCCGGTTATCCCTTCAGCTACCGTTTTGTTGACGATCAGTTTAATAATATGTTTAAAACAGAAATGCTGGCAAGCAAACTCTCCAGGTTATTTGCTGCATTGACTGTTATTATATCCTGCCTGGGTTTGTTTGGATTAGCTGCCTATACCGCAGAACGACGGATGAAAGAAATAGGCATCAGAAAAGTGCTGGGCGCCAGCATATCCAGTGTAACCTCTTTGCTTTCAAAAGATTTCCTGGTATTGGTAATTATTGCCTGTGCAGTGTCATTCCCGATAGCTTATTATGCGATGAACAAATGGTTAAAGGGCTACCAGTACCATACCAGCATACAATGGTGGGTTTTTGCCGCTGCGGGTTTGCTGGCCATTTTCATCGCACTGGCAACGGTGAGTTTCCAGGCGGTTAAAGCAGCATTGACGAACCCGGTGAAAAGTTTACGATCGGAGTGAGGTGAAAGGTGAAGGGTAAAAGGGAATGCGAAATTCGGAATGCCGAATGCGAAATGTAGTGGCTACGATGTGAAGGGTAAGAGATAGGTTTCATGCAAGAAATCCTTCAATCCTTTAATCCTACGAATAGGGGTTCAGAAATTAAGCATTAGAAAATAAAAAACACGTAAAACGTATAACCAAATGATCAGAAATTACTTCAAAACCGCCTGGCGAAATTTATTCAAAAACAGTTTTTTTTCATTTGTAAATATCTTCGGGTTGGCCGTAGGTATCGCTTTCACCTTATTGATTGCTGCCTATATATGGGGAGAACTTCAGGTTAACCATCAGCTAAAAGACGCCGAAAATCAATACATTATTCTCAATAAATGGAAGGACCCTAATTTGGGTAATGAAATTGGAGGGATAGCCGAGTTACCTAAAGTTTTGGCCGAAAATTATCCCGGCCTGATCAAAAATTACTACCATTCCGACCTGGCTACCACTATCGTATCAAAAGGCGAAACAAACTATCGCGAAAACATACAGATAGGCGATAGTACCTTGTTGACCATGTATGGGTTTAAGCTTTTATCCGGAAATGCTCAAACAGCTTTCAATAACCCTTTTTCGGTTGTTATCAGCCAACGGGCCGCCAAAAAATACTTCGCTAAATATGACGTAGTGGGCCAAACGCTCAATTTCCAAAGCATGCAGGGCGCCAGGCATGATTTTAGAGTAAGTGGCGTATTGGCAGAAATTCCGGCTAACTCCGTTAGTAATTTGCTCGGTCGTAATACAAACGGTGCTGATAGTGGTTCTGATTTCTTTTTTGACGGCGAAGCAGCGAAGTTTTTTAAGCGCAGTCTTAGCGGCTGGGATAATACCAACAACGTAGACTTTATAGAGCTGCAACAAGGTGCCGATCCAAAAGCAGTAAATAAGGCAATGCTTGGCCTTGTAAAGAAATTTGAAACGGATGATGTTATCCGCACAAGCCTTACACCATACCTTGTAAAATTGAAGGAATATAATCTTATAGCCAACGGCGGCCTGGTAAAAAAGATGATCAGTGCTTTGTCTTTTGTTGCGCTTTTTATCTTGCTTATGGCTATCATCAATTTTGTTAATATCTGTATCGGACGGTCCTCGGCACGTATGCGCGAAATGGGAATCCGTAAGGTTTTGGGGGGATTACGAACGCAGCTTATATGGCAGTTTTTATCAGAATCAATACTGATAGTGGTATTCGCAACGGCCATAGCCTTGATTATCTATCAAATCAGCTGCCCTTATCTCAGTACAGTTCTGGGATGGAGAATCCGGGCTTTAATTGATTATCCAGCGTATTTTGCTGCGATACCGCTTTTGTTCGCTTTGCTTATCGGTATGATCTCAGGTATTTACCCGGCATTGGTACTATCGGGTTTAAATTCCGTCCAGACTTTGAAAGGAAAACTAACAACGGTTAAAGAAAGCGTCTTTTTTCGCAAATCATTGGTAGCCTTTCAGTTTGCAACCGCTACAGCAGTATTGATCTGTGCGTTTATTATTTCGCAGCAGATCAACCTGTTTTTCAATAGTAACCTGGGATATAATAAAAACCTATTGCTAAATGCACAATTGCCAAGAGATTGGTCGCCTCAAGGTGTTGCTAAAATGGAGGGTATACGCGATCAAATGGCACGAATGCCACAGGTTAAGGATATTGCCCTATCCTTCGAGATCCCCGACGGATCTAATGGCGGAAATTTTTTAAATTACAGACAGGGCGCAAATCCTGCCCAGGCAGTCAGTGCTGAAGGGCTTTCTACAGATGATAAATATGCCGCAACCTATGGTATACCATTGAAAGCAGGCGCATTTTTTAAGCCTGCGTATGCTGCTGCAGATTCGGATAAAATTGTAATAAATGAGACCGAAGCCAGAGCCATGGGTTGGCATACAGCCGAAGATGCCATTAACCAAAAAATATTTATACCAGCCTATAATTATGCTAAACCATTTACGGTAAAAGGGGTTATTGCCGACTTCCATTTTGGGTCGATGCATGAAAAGATTATGCCCCAAATTTTTATTAACGTGAACTGGGCTACTACCTACCGGTATTTTACAATCAGGCTTAATCCCGGAAATATACAGCGAAGTATATCGGCGTTACAACAAAACTGGGCTAAATTAATGCCAGGGGCACCGTTTGAATACCATTTTATGGATGAAGACCTGAATAGGGTTTATGAGCGTGAGCTTCAGTTAAAAAAAGCCGCCCAAATCGCTACGTTTATAGCAGTTTTTATCGTGTTGCTGGGAGTGCTTGGGCTGATTTCGTTAAGCATTCAAAAACGCACCAAAGAGATAGGGATACGCAAAGTGTTGGGCTCATCGGTTGCAGGCATAACGGGCTTGTTTTTAAAAGATTTTTTGATTATTGTTTTACTGGCCGGCTTGATAGCTTGTCCCTTAGCCTGGTATCTGATGCAAAATTGGTTGAGCAATTACGCTTACAAAATTAATATTTCCTTGTATCCATTTGTAATTGCAATTCTGTCATTGACTTTATTAACAGCTTTACTGATTGCGTTGCAAACAATTAAGGCCGCGTTTTCAAATCCGGTGGACAGTTTACGATCGGAGTAAAGTCATTGGGCATTAGGCATTGGTCATTAGGTAGTTTGGATTAATTATAAACGAAATCAGCATTCCCGATAGCTTTCGGGGCAAACGAATCAGCGGTTCAGACTATACACAGGAAACAAAATATTTTAAACCATATATTCACATGTTAAAAAGCTATTTCAAGATCGCGTGGCGCAATATTATTCGCCATAAGGGATATTCGGCAATCAATATTTCAGGGTTGGCAGTTGGTATAGCGGCCTGCCTGCTCATATTTGTAATTGTGCAATATGAATTAAGCTTTGATACCGCACAGCCCGGCTATTATAATACTTACCGTATAAATACGCAAATCAGTCGCGATGGCAATATCAACTATAATCCGGGTTTACCACCACCGGCTACCGAAGTATTGCCATTGAAATTTCCCGGGGCCAAATTTGCTTCATTAAACACGAGTTATGGAAGCCAGATCACAATCCCTTCCAATACCGGTAATGCTGCTGACGATAAGAAATTTATAGAAAATATAGGGGTGATGTTTATAGAACCTCAGTTTTTCGACTTGCTGAAATTCAACTGGCTCGCTGGGCAGCCTTCCGTTTTAAAAGATCCTGAAATGGTGGTGATCAATAAAAGCAGCGCTGCAAAATACTTTGGCGACTGGAAAAATGCTGTTGGTAAAACCCTGAAAATGGATAATGTTTTAACGCTGAAAGTTTCGGGGGTTATAGACGATGCTCCTGCAAATTCTGATTTTCCACTGCGGGTTTTAGTGTCCTACAGCACCTGGAAAAGACATGGCAAAAACTATAATTATAACTACAGCTGGGATATGGTTAGCAGTAGTCACCAGATGTTCATGTCATTTCCGGCTAATGTTAGTTTAGCTACCGTCAATAGCCAGTTATTGATTTTTTCAAATAAACAATTTAATAACAAAGGTGCCAATACCAAGGTGTTGATAGCCCAGCCCATATCTGAGCTGCACTTTGATACCCGCTTCGGAGAGACCCTGGGTGATCACATGACCAGCAAAGCCACCCTGCGTACCTTATCGCTTATCGCTGCATTGATCATCATTATGGCATCTATTAATTTTATTAACCTGTCAACTGCACAATCGGCAGGTCGTTCAAAAGAAGTAGGCATACGCAAAGTTATGGGCAGCAGCCGGGCGCAACTGATCTTTCAGGTAATGGGAGAAACTACCGTCATTGTATTGATAGCCTTAGTGTTTGCCCTTGGTATAGCCGAATTGGCATTGCCATACCTTAAAAACATATCGAGTGTGCCAGAGAACATTGGGATTTTAAATGCGGGAACGTTTTTATTTCTGGGCCTGGTTGTTGTAGTAGTTGTTATTTTAGCCGGACTTTATCCTTCGCTTGTCGTTTCGGGTTTTAAACCAGTTCTGGCCCTTAAAAATAAGATCAATGCAGCGGCCATAGGTGGAATACCCTTGCGTCGTACGTTGGTAGTGGCGCAATTTGCCATCGCTCAACTTTTATTTATTGGTACCGTAATTGCCATCAGGCAAATGAATTTTGTTAACGATGCCGACCTTGGTTTTGATAAGAATGCGGTACTGGTAATTCCGGGATATACCGATAGTACCAGCCTGCGAAAAATGCAGGACTTTAAACATGCCGTACTGCAAATACCAGCGGTTAAGTCGGCGAGTTTTGCTTCTGATGCTCCATCCTCAGATAACAATAGCTCGACAAATTTCAGTTTCAACCATTCGAAAAAAGACCCGGGATTTGATGCATATCTTAAAATAGCCGATGCTGATTATTTTAGTACCTACGGACTTCGATTTGTTGCCGGCAAAAGTTATGAGCCCAGCGACACGATGCGCCAGGCGGTGATCAATGAAACCATGATGCGAAAGCTGGGAATAAGCCGGGCAGAGGATGTGGTAGGTAAAACTATCAGTCTGGGTGGTGGCACCTGGGCGCCCATCACCGGTGTAGTTGCCGATTTTAAGACCAATTCGCTGCGTGAGGCTGTAAAACCTGTTGTTATATACCCACAGAAAGTATATGAGTCGAATGTTGCAGTTAAGATCCAAACCCGGAACCTTAGCAGCGCTGTAGCTTCAATTCAAAAGTTGTGGGAAAATACTTATCCTGAATATGCCTATGATGGCTACTTCCTCGATCAGAATATCGCAAAATTTTACAAGCAGGAAAACCAGCTTGCCCTGGTATATAAGATATTTGCAGCGATTGCTATATTTATTTCATGCCTGGGCCTGTATGGGCTGGTATCATTTATGGTAGTACAGCGTACCAAAGAAGTTGGTGTTCGAAAAGTATTGGGTGCTTCTATCGGCAGTATATTATTTTTGTTTTCGAAAGAGTTTTTGATACTCATAGGGCTATCGTTCCTGATCGCTGTACCGGTAGGTTGGTATTTGATGAACGGTTGGCTGCAAAACTTTGTTTACCGAATTTCAGTAAGTGCAGATGTGTTCCTGATGGCGGTTGTTGCTTCCATAGCAATTGCCTGGCTAACAGTTGGCTATAAAGCAATAAAAGCCGCATTGGTCAATCCGGTGAAGAGCCTGCGGTCTGAATGAGTGAATTATTGAATGTTTAACTTGTATACAATAATTTGTAATTATTTGATAATTAATAAGTTGTGAATGTTTTTTGTGGTTTGTTGATGGAATCATGGTTGACACTTTTTTAGCTTAAGTATTTGATAATCAATAAAATAACATAAAAATAGGCCTGTTTCTGTTAAGCGTGTAAACCCAGGCAATTCAATAATTCGCCAATTCACTCATTTCAACTTGTATCAATACCGGACACCAGCTGTCACAAATGCGAACACAGGGTTAAAGTAAATTTGGCATAACTGTCTGATAAATAATAAATTAATACTTTGGTACACTATTCACTATACAATGCCAAACGGAAAATGAACATTAGATCACACATTCACACTTTGTAAAAATGTTATCGCTTCAACACATATCCAAATACTACCAGGCAGGCGGAACCAAAAATTACGTACTGAATAACATTAGTTTGAACGTGGACGAAGGGGAATTTATTTCCATTATGGGACCTTCGGGTTCGGGCAAGTCAACTTTGTTGAATGTGATTGGGATGCTTGACCAGCCATCGGAAGGCTATCACTATTTTGCCGGCGAGGCTGTTCATCAGTTGAAAGAAAAGCAGCGGGCTGCTTTGTACAAAAAGTATATCGGCTTTGTTTTCCAGGCTTACCATTTGATAGATGAGTTAACGGTTTATGAAAATATCGAGACCCCATTGATCTATCAGGATGTTAATAGTTCGGAACGCAAGGCGATGGTAGCTGATATACTGGACAGGTTTCAGATCGTAGGGAAAAAAGACCTGTTCCCATCGCAACTTTCGGGCGGTCAGCAGCAATTGGTAGGTATTGCCCGGGCATTGATCACCAGTCCGAAATTAATTTTGGCGGATGAACCAACCGGAAATCTGAATTCGAAACAGGGAGACGAGATCATGCAGCTTTTCCGAAAGTTAAATAAAGAAGAAGGAGTAACCATTCTGCAGGTTACCCATTCGGAGAAGAACGCCGAATATGGATCCCGGATCATTGATCTACTCGACGGTCGTATCGACGCAACCAGGGAAATTTAAAAATGAACTACGCTACAGTAATGGTAAAACTTATTAAATATTGCCTCATCCTATTCGCAATAACCGGCAGCCTGCCTGTATTGGGCCAGAAAGCCGACTCGCTTTTAACTTTGCCACAATGCCTCGATATTGCCATTAAAAATAACCTGACCGTGCGCCAAACCGATCGGGATGCGCAATCAGCTGGAATAGACCTGCGTCAGGCAAAAGAGAACTTATTTCCTAATATTGGCGCTTATGCTTCACGTACCTTTAACCAGGGGCGGGCTATTAGTCCGATCACCAATGCTTATGTCAATCAGTCGGCTACCAATGATAGTTACAGTTTATCCGGAAGCATGACGCTGTTCAATGGCTTTTCATTGATCAATGCTGTTAAATCGGCATCATTGGCTTACCAGGCTGGAAAG
The DNA here is from genome assembly GCA_903887275.1 of uncultured Mucilaginibacter sp. Classification (GTDB taxonomy): domain Bacteria; phylum Bacteroidota; class Bacteroidia; order Sphingobacteriales; family Sphingobacteriaceae; genus Mucilaginibacter. The sequence goes on along the minus strand of CAISPD010000128.1, from coordinate 13,161 downwards.
TTAGACCTGCAAGCCGCAAAAGACGTGGTTGTAGTTAATGTGATCACTAATTACCTCGCTATTTTGGATAACCAGGAAGTGCTGGCTGCAAGCAAAAGCCAACTGGCAGCACAACAGGAGACAGTTAATAGGATGGAAGTACTCGAACAACAAGGTGCTAACAAAGCCGCCTCCGACCTTACCGATCAAAAGGGCGAGCTTGAAGGAAACAAAGTAGCCGTAGTAAATGCTCAAAATAACCTTGACGCATCAAAACTTGCACTTTATGAATTGTTGAATATTCCTTTCGAGCCGGATAAACAATTTCAGACTTTGAATGCGCAGGATCTTACCGGTAGTTATGGCAGCGACCCTGAAAAAGCATACCAGATAGCTTTGCAACAATTTGCGGCGGTTAAGGCGGCTGAATTGCGCAGGCAAAGTGCTCAAAAATACCTGGCTTCGGTAAAAGGGGAGTTATTCCCCACTTTAAGTTTAAATGGCGGCGTAGGAACTGCTTATTCAAATGGTGCTACCCGGTCGGTAGTTATTGATCCAACAACAACCATAACAGAACAAGTGCCTTATAGTGATCAGTTCAAAAATAACTACACCTCGTATGTTGGCCTGGGATTAAATATTCCGATATTCTTTAATGGCGTTCGTCGCAATAGTGTAGCTAAGGCTAAACTGCTGCTGCTTAATTCGCGGGATGTTGAAGACAATGTGAAAATTAAACTCAGGCAAAGTGTAGAACAGGCATACTTTGACATGACCGCTGCCTATAAACGCTATCAGGCACTGGCCGAACAGGTAAAGGCCTACACGGAAAGTTACCGTATCTACAAGATCAGGTTTGATTCGGGGGTGCTTACCTCAGTTGATCTGATCATCGCGAAAGACAAGCTTGATGCAGCTTCCCTGAACCTGATCAGTGCCAAATATGATTACTTTATTGATAGCAAAATCTTCGATTACTACCAGGGTAAACTTGCTGCATTTTAATAGTTGTAATAATTTGTTTTTCCGGAATTATTTCAGAACTTTAAATCAGGCAAAAATAATATCCGGTTGATGCTTTAGGTCTCCGTAAACTGAGTATCAACCGGATATTTCCATGTTTAACCGGTTAATCATTTAAACTTTATTCGATGAAAAAAACTTTACTCATTTTGGCATTTGCCGTATGTGCGGCATTTACTTCGAAGGCACAAATTTTGCCTAATTTTCAACTAGGTCTCAAAGGAGGTTTGAATCTGGCCAGCGTTTCAACTTCTACAAGCAGTACTTTCAACAGCAACAATCAGGCAGGCTACCTTGTTGGCATTTGGGCAAGGGTTGGCGCTCTCGGCTTTAATTTTCAACCCGAATTGTACTATACTACCAAAACAGAAAATATAGTAAGTAATGGAAATACTTCACAGGCTACTTTTAAAAGCATAGATGTTCCTTTGTTGTTTGGCGGTAAAGTGGGAGCATTCGGATTAGGTGCCAGGTTTTATACCGGACCGGTAGTTTCTTTCGCGCTCGATAAAAACAATAGTTTTAATAACGCATTGGTAAATATAACCTCCCTTGATTACAAGAGTCAGAATTATGCCTGGCAGTTTGGCGCCGGGCTTGATATTAAAGCCGTTTCGTTCGATCTAAGGTATGAAGCCGGACTTTCCAGTCATTCTTTTGGAGGTGCATCAAGTAAACTTAATTTGTTTAGTTTGTCGATTGCCTATCGTTTGCTAAAACTGTAATCGGGTATGGCTGCGGCCTATCGCAGGCTAATATTTTATATCCTCAAGATTTTAAAACAGGCAAAATATCGGATGATATTTTGCCTGTTTAGTATTATACTAATTCAATTCCTGACATTATCTTTAGGGGCCAATTAATACTGTTGTTAAAGCGAGCTTTCCTATAATTTGGTTGTGACGGATGAAGCACGGTTACCAACAACTGTACCATTTGAAGTTTTACTATTTACTATAAATAACTGATATTTAAATTCTTATTCGATTAAAAACCAATTTTATGAGAAAAATTTCAACTACACTTATCGTAATGTTTTTTCTGAGCAGTTTGACAATTAACGCTCAAACAAAGAAAAAACCTCAGAGCGCGCTCGATAAAAAAGTGGATGCGCTCATATCCAAAATGACACTTGAGGAAAAAGTGGGGCAGATGACGCAGGTTACGCTGGATGAAGTGTCAAAAGCTAGTTATAGTAAACACGAGATCGATCCGGACAAATTAAAAGAAGCAGTTCAAAAATATCATGTTGGGTCAATCCTCAACGTGATGGGTGCTGCCTATTCACGCGAGCATTGGCACGAGATCATTTCTGCTATACAGGATGAAGCTGCAAAAAGCAGGCTAAAAATACCTGTGATCTACGGTATCGATGCCATCCATGGCGAGAACTATACACAGGGTAGTACTTTATTTCCACAGGAAATAGCGCTGGCAGCTACATTCAATCGCGATCTGGCCTATCAACAAGGTGAGATCACGGCCTATGAGGTAAGAGCAAGTTATATCCCCTGGAATTTTTCACCGGTACTGGATCTGGGCAAATCGCCATTGTGGCCCCGTATCTATGAAACTTTGGGTGAGGACCCTTACCTCGGTAAAACTATGGGTGCATCGCTTATAAAAGGCTACCAGGGAAACGATGTAGGCGATAAATACCACGTGGCTGCCTGTATGAAGCATTATCTGGGCTATAGCTTCCCATTAAGCGGCAAAGACCGTACCCCTTCGTGGATACCTGATCGTTACATGCGCGAATACTTTTTACCTGCCTTTGCAGAAGCGGTTAAAGCCGGTGCGAAAACTATAATGATCAATTCCGGTGAGATCAACGGCGTGCCAATTCATGCCAGCCACTATATGCTGACTGATGTTTTACGGGGCGAATTGCATTTTGATGGCGTTGCCGTTACCGACTGGCGCGATATACAATACCTGCACGACCGTCATCATATAGCAGCAACCCAAAAAGATGCTGTGATGATCGCTGTTAACGCGGGTGTAGACATGAGCATGGTGCCTTATGATTATACTTTTTATACTTATCTGATGGAGTTAGCCAAAGAAGGTAAAGTACCGCAATGGCGAATAAATGAAGCGGTGCATCGTATCCTGAAATTAAAATTCGAGACCGGCCTTTTTGAACGCCCGGTAGGTAATCCCAACGATTATCCTAAATATGGATCGGATGAATTCCGTGCGGTAAGTTTCAAAGCCGCCTCGGAAGCTATTACGCTGTTGAAAAATAACAATAGTGTTCTGCCGCTTAAAAAAGGTGCGAAGGTGTTGGTAACCGGCCCAACGGCTAATACCATCCGTTCATTAGATGGTGGCTGGAGCTATACCTGGCAGGGTGATGTTGCTGACCAGTTTGCGAAAGGAAAAAACACTATTCTGGCCGCAATTCAGCAAAAATTAGGCAATGATAATGTGAGTTATCAACCCGGTGCAACTTTCGATCAATTGAAAAATATCGACGATGCAGTTAATGCTGCAAAACAAGCAGATGTTATTGTGTTATGTCTGGGCGAACTATCTTATACCGAAAATGTTGGCAATATTGACGATCTGAATCTGCCAGAGGCCCAAACTCAACTGGCAAAGGCCCTGGCTGCTACCGGAAAGCCAATTGTTCTGATTTTAGCTGAAGGTCGCCCAAGAATTGTAACAGATGCTGAGCAATTGTCATCAGCCACTATCATGACCTACTTTTCGGGTAATGAAGGAGGAGATGCGCTTGCAGGTATACTTACCGGCGATATAAACCCATCGGGTAAATTATCAATTACCTATCCCAGGTACGCCAACTCACTCAATAACTACTATCGCAAAAACCTGGAGAATGGAAATCCTGATGACAAGCACGGCTACAATCCATTGTACGAATTTGGCTCTGGATTAAGCTATACCAGCTTTAGTTATAGCAACCTTAAAATAAGCAAACCTGAATTAAAGGAAGGGGAGACCCTGACAGTTACCGTTGACGTGAAAAACACAGGCCAAATGCAAGGTAAAGAGTCGGTGCTATTGTACTCAAGCCAATCCTATGCAAGTATCTCACCCGATTTTAAACGCCTGAGGGCTTATGATAAAATTGACCTTAAACCTGGTGAATCAAAAACAGTGACATTTAAAATAACTGCAAAAGACCTGGCTTTTGTGAATGACCAAAGTAAAACGGTAACTGAACCCGGTGAGTTTAAATTGACGATCGGTGACCAAACGGTTAGCTTTAATTTTGTTTCAAATACGATCCCATCAAGAACAGGTCGACTTTAAAAAAAACATACAATGTCATTCTCAATTATGGGAATGACATTTTTTATAACCTATCCGAATAAATGTTAATTTAACATTTTAAATTCCGATTTCATCATTTATATTTGTTTGTCCCTGTAGGGCCCGATTATAATTCCAATTGTGATGAAGAAAAACGTTTTGTGGGTATTTTTTGCCATCCCATTTATTTTGGGTTCCTGCTCAAAAGGAGGAGGATCAAATGTGGTACCTCCAAACCCACCTTATACGCCGCCTGTGGTTAGTTCAACTTTTGCGAAAGGTGCCGATATCAGCTGGGTTTCGCAGATGGAAAATTCCGGCTATAAGTTTTATGATAAATCGGGCAATCCTCAGGATCTGTTTGCCTTACTTAAAAGCATTGGCTTTAATTCGATCAGGCTGAGGGTTTGGGTTAACCCGGCAGATGGTTGGAACAATACGGCAGACGTAGTTACAAAGGCTTTGAGAGCCAAAAACGCTGGTCTTAAGATCATGATCGATTTTCATTATGCTGATAGCTGGGCCGACCCGGGAAAACAACCTAAACCGGCAGCATGGGCAGCGCTGGCCACTGCTGATTTGATCACTACGTTACATGATTATACAGTTAGCACCCTCAATACCCTTAAAACCAACGGCATTACGCCCGATTGGGTTCAAATAGGCAATGAAGTTGATGACGGTATGTTGTGGGAAGATGGGCGTGCCTCAACCAACATGAAGAACTTTGCGGCTTTGGTTGAAGCCGGCTACCAGGCTGTAAAATCGGTAAGCAGCACTACCAGGGTGATCGTTCATGTATCCAATGGCTTTGATAATGCACACTTTGAATGGCTTTTTGACGGATTAAAGAAAAATCACGCACATTGGGATATTGTAGGTATGTCGCTGTATCCTTCAGCAGCAAATTATCTGACACTCGATGCACAATGTTATTCCAATATGGCCGATATGGTAACCAGGTATGGAACACCTGTAATGGTATGCGAAGTAGGCATGTCTGCGGCTAACCCTTCTGATAGTCGCGCATTCCTGTCTGATATTATTAGTCGAAACAATTCGCTGCCTAATGGTTATGGATTAGGCGTGTTTTATTGGGAACCAGAAGCTTACAACTGGCAGAATTATAGTTTAGGAGCTTTTGATAATACCGGAAAGCCTACCATAGCATTAGATGCATTTGGTACTAATTAACTTAATGAAAAAGTTAGTACGACAACCCCCCAGAGACAAATAACCGCCATGATAAGATAACTTAACGTTATCCCTATCATTTTGGTTAGCGTTCTGAATCGGCTTCTGTGATATACGACCCGTAGCGACTTGTAGAAATAAATCAGTACGAAGACAAATTCGAGAATAGCCAATACACCGCCTGCTGCAGTCCAGCTTAAAGGTAACAATAGCGCTAAGGCTATGACTACACTGGATAATAAAAATAAAAAGCAGTGAAAATGAAAAGAATAGATGAGATGTTCGACATAGAACTTTTTATTCTTCCGGAACGCGATCTGTAAACCCAATGCAAAAAGCGGCATTAATACAAACATTGATTTTGGAATATTGTGCTCAACTTGTTCCTGAAATACTTCCAATGAATTTTTACCATATTTTTTGCTATACGCATAGGCTTTTTTCGTACCCCAATGAACAATAGCACCATCTCTTTTGCTGGCAGGTAATTTTAACTGAGAAGCCTGATATTGTTCATAGGTTGAATCAGGACTTTCAGATTTTGTATTTGATTGCTTGTTTGCCTGTTTTTCGGTTGGAACTTTAATGTTAAAATTAACTTTTGCCTGAGTTTCTCGTTGCTGAAAAGCTAACAGGAAGTAAACAACACTGATAAAAATATACATCTTAACCGGATGCAGGTATTTAACCCGTTTACCGGCCATATACTCATTAGTTAAAAACCCAGGTTTAAAAAGTAATGGTTTAAGGGTATTAAAAAATTGATGATCAAAATGAAAGTAATCACTAATGGCATGATTCATCAGATGGCTGAAATTCTCGCGGATCTCGAGGTTTTCCTGGCCGCAATTAGAGCAGAATTTACCTTGTACGGTACTTCCGCAGTTTAAACAGTTGTTTTCTTTGCGATAATGCTTGCTCATAGTTATTGCAGTTTAATTTCAGGCACGTTTAAAAGCTGGTTCTAAGGCTGGATTGTGTTTATATCGGAACACAAATGGAAAAATACAAGCAATTACCAGGGCATAGGCAGCAAAGGTAAGCCAAATGCCCTGCCAGTTTTTGCTGTGATCGGCGAGCGTGAAAAATTTATCAATAATGATTCCGCTTGCAAAACTGCCAAATAAGGCGCCAAAGCCGTTTACCATCATCATAAATAAACCCTGGGCACTACCTCGGATCTCTGGTGGTGTTTGCGTTTCTACATATAATGATCCTGAGATATTAAAGAAATCGAATGCCATCCCATAAACAATACAAGAAAGAATGATCATCCAAAGACCATCAGCTGGGTTACCAAATCCAAACAAACCGAATCGGAGAACCCAGGCCAGCATACTAATCAGCATCACATATTTTATTCCAAATTTGCGAAGGAAAAATGGGATAGCAAGTATAAAAAGTGTTTCAGAAACCTGCGAGACGGACATAATTATTGCCGGGTATTTTACAACAAGCAGGTCTTTGTATTTAGCTGCGTTTTTAAAATCTCCAAGGTAAACATCACCATAAGCATTTGTTAACTGCAACGCTGCGCCAAGCAGCATTGAAAATGCAAAGAAGATGGCAAATTTTGCTGTTTTAAATAGCGTAAATGCTCGCAGGCCCAAAGCTTCTACAAAAGTTTTCTTGTCGGTCCGATTGTAAAGTGGCGGACATTCCGGCAACGTAAATGCATATAAGCCAAGTGCCAGCGCTACGATACCTGCAATGTAAAACTGGTTACCTGAATTTTCGTTTTTTGTTAAACTGACCACCCAGAGTGCTGCAATAAAACCCACAGTTCCCCAGGTCCGAATAGGAGGATAGCTTTTTACAACATCAATTTGTTCTTTTTTCAGCGCCGAATATGCTACAGTGATTGAAAGTGATATAGTTGGCATATAAAATATCATATTTAGCAGCATAACCCAGAAAAAAACATTAGGGTCTTTTACCATGGGCAGGCTAACCAACACAGCTGCGCCGCAAATATGCATGATACCAAAAAGCCGTTCGGCATTGATAAATCGATCAGCTATGATTCCAGTTAGAGCCGGCATGAAAATCGCTGACATACCCATCGTTGAGAAAATAGCCGAAAATTGCGTAGCGGTACCGAGCTTATTATCAAACCAATAGTGTGCAATCGTAATCAGCCACGATCCCCACACAAAATATTGCATAAAGTTCATCACTATTAAGCGCAACTTAATATTCATAGTGGGATGGGATTTAAACCGAGGTTAAAATAGGAAAAATTACTAATTTGAAGATTTGGTAATTTGAAGATTTTATCAGTCCTCTTCATTTTCAAATTTTCAAATCGACAAATTAAGAAGCCTTTCTTCTGTTCAACTCGTCGCGAATTTTGGCGGCTTTTTCGTAGGCTTCGTCTGAAAGTGCTTCCTGAAGCTTGGTTTTTAATTCGTCGTTGCTTAGAGAAGCATATCCGGCCGGGGTTGCAGCAGCGCTTTTTTCTTCGGTAGCATCGGCCATATTTTCAAGGTAGACAAAATCGTTACCCTCAATTACAATGCCTGCGCTGGATAGAATAAATTCATAGGTGTAAATGGCACAATCAAATCTTACGGCCATAGCAATTGCATCAGAAGTTCTGGCATCGATCTCTATGGTCTTCTTGCCGTCGTTGCAGATCAATTTAGCATAAAAGATACCATCCACCAGGTTATAGATAATGATCTCTTGTATCGAAATGCCAAATGATTGCGCAAAGTTTTTGAAAAGATCGTGGGTAAGGGGCCTGCTGGGGGTCATTTTTTCGATCTCGATGGCAATTGCCTGTGCCTCGAAACTTCCGATGATGATCGGCAAACGGCGCCTGCCACTTACTTCCCCCAAAACTAAAGCATATGCACCGGATTGTGTTTGACTGTAGGAAAGTCCCACAATATCCAGCTTTATTTTTTTCATGTTATTGGCCATCAATGCAAACCTTTATGCCGAAGCTTTATATTCTTTTACTGCTGCAATTAATTTCGGAACAACTTCAAAGGCGTCACCAACTATTCCATAGTCGGCCACCTTGAAAAATGGCGCTTCAGGATCTTTGTTGATTACCACAATTACTTTTGATGAGCTCACACCAGCAAGGTGCTGGATGGCCCCCGAAATTCCGACTGCAATATACAAATTTGGACTGACAGTGATGCCCGTTTGACCAACATGTTCGCTGTGAGAACGCCAGCCTGCATCGGAAACCGGTTTTGAACAAGCGGTGGCGGCACCCAACAGGCTTGCCAGTTCTTCCAGCATGCCCCAGTTCTCAGGACCTTTGAGGCCACGTCCTCCTGATACAACGATCTCGGCATCAGGTAGTGAAACTTTGTCTGCTGACTGAATAACTTCCTTTACCAGGGCTTTAAAGTCGGTTGGTTTTAGTTCCGGGATAAATTCTTCGATCTTTCCTTCAGCATGTTTTTCAACTACCTGGTATGCATTCGGACTTAGGGAAATAACTTTTTTGGCTGATGTTAGTTCAAATATTGCAAAAGCTTTACCCGAAAACGCTGTTTTTTTGACTCTAAATTGACTTCCGCTTATTTCAGGTAACGATATTACACCGTCGGCTAAACCAGCATCCAACTTCACAGCAATACGCGGCGCAAGTCCACGCCCTGAGAATGAATTGGAAAGCACTACTATATCGGCATTTTCTTTTTTTGCAGCTTCCGCAATAACCGAGGCGTAGGCCTGGTTGATGAAGTTTTTCAATTGTCCATTGCAAACATGCAGCACCTTATCTGTACCGTATTTGCCGGGAAGTGCAAGCTCACCGGGATCAACGTCGCCGATTGAAATTGCCGTTAATGTCGTTCCGGTTTCATCGGCTATGGCCCTGGCATAGGAAATAGCCTCAAAAGTTGACTTTTTGAATTTGCCTCCGGCATTTTCGGTATATATTAAGACTGCCATATCAATAAAGATGTATAAATGAAATAATTAAATCACTCGCGCTTCTGTATGTAATAAGCCGATAAGACTTGCACTGTCGTCGGTAGGAATGAGTTTAACCTGCCCACGCGCTGCCGGGATTTCAAAACCTGAAAATGTTAGGTTAGTTGAAACTTCAACAGGTTCAACAACGGCCAGAGGTTTTGTACGCGCAGACATGATGCCACGCATATTGGGTATTTTTGGTTCGGCAACACCTTCTGCAGCGCCTGCTACAAAAGGTAATTGGATCGATAAGATTTCTTTACCACCTTCTATCTCGCGCTCAACAACGGCCAAATCACCTTCTATATCCAGTTTCTTAATAATCGAAACGGAAGGTATATCTAATAGTTCTCCAAGCATACCGGCGACTTTCGAGCCATTGTAATCGATCGATTCACGACCGGTCAATACCAGGTCATATGAATTTTGCTGTATATAAGATGCAATTTGTTTTGCAACGAACCAGGCATCATGAGGTTTCGCGTTGATCCTAACGGCATCATCAGCACCAATAGCCAGGGCTTTACGTATGGTAGGCTCAGTGCTAACTTCACCCACATTAATCACGGTTACCGTCCCTTTACCGCCTTCAGTTAATTCGATGGCCCGCGCCAATGCGATCTCGTCGTAGGGGTTTAAAATAAACTGTACGCCGTTTGTATTAAATTGCGTGTTGTTATCAGTAAAAGTTATTTTTGTCGTCGTATCCGGAACATTGCTGATACATACCAGTATTTTCATTCAGCTGTTTATTTATTGGTAAAGATATCCATGCGGGCATTTTACCCGGCATGCTGTTTAATGACAATCAGGTACCGCAAAGTTAGTAAAAAAGATAGAGTTAAAAATGCCCGAAAGCCGATTAGAGAAGTTGCTCGATTTTTTGAAAAATGAGCCTAACGACGAATTTTTATTGTATGCCCTTGCTACCGAATATCTTCGCCTGAACGAGACCGCCAAGGCGCTGGAGTATTACGAAAAACTGATCAATGAGCATGCCGGTTATGTTGGCACTTATTATCATCTCGGTAAATTATACGAAGCACTTCAAAGAAAAGACGATGCTATTAAAACCTATGAGCAGGGAATGAAGATAGCCCAGTCTAAACACGATAACCATGCTTTGGCTGAATTAAGAGCTGTATACCAGGAATTGATGGGCGAGGATGAGTAGTTTTTAGTCCATGGTCCATAGTCGATAGAACTTTTAGGGAAGGATAACTTTTTGAAAAAATTCTACTCCGAAATTGCCATTTCGAATTCCGACTTCAAGCAACTCCGCAATCGGCATTCCGTCTTCTGCAATTAAAACGGTTCATCATCGATATCATCCATCCTTGACGGCCTGATGATAAAGTTGCTTGGTTTCTCAAAATCCTGCGATGGATTAAGGCCCGCAAAGGCATTGTTTTGGGGGGCAAAGTTATCCATGCCCTGATCCAGATCGGTAAACTTCACATATTTACCAACAAATTTCAGGCGCACGGTACCGGTTTCACCGTTACGGTGCTTGGCGATGATCACCTCACCAACACCCTGAGTTGGCATTCCGTTTTCGTCTTCCGTTAAACCATAGTATTCCGGACGATAGAGGAATAATACCATGTCGGCATCCTGCTCAATAGAACCGGATTCACGTAAGTCGGAAAGCATTGGGCGTTTGGATGCGCCGGGTCGGTTTTCTACAGCACGACTTAATTGCGATAGTGCTATAACCGGCACGTTCAATTCCTTTGCAACTGATTTGAGTGCACGTGAGATACTACCAATCTCCTGTTCACGATTACCGCCGCCTTTACTATCGGCACTTTTGCCCTGCATCAATTGCAGGTAGTCGATGATGATCAACTGTATATCGTGCTGAGATTTTAAACGGCGGCATTTGGCCCTGAATTCGAATATGTTTAAAGCCGGGGTATCATCAATGATCAAGGGAGCTTGTTCCAACCTGCCTATTTTAGAGTGGATCTGCTGCCATTCCCATTCTTCCAATTGCCCCTTACGTATTTTTTCCTGTTCGATCTGTGTTTCGCCCGATATCAAACGATTAACCAATTGTACCGACGACATTTCGAGTGAGAATACCACTACCGGCCGGTTGAAATCAACGGCGGCATTACGGGCACAACTCAATACAAATGCGGTTTTACCCATTGCAGGGCGGGCAGCAATGATCACCAGGTCGGATTTTTGCCAGCCGGAGGTCATCCGGTCAAGGTCGGTAAAGCCGGAGGCCACACCAGTAAGACCATCTTTTTTGTCTTTCAGCGCCTCGATCTCCTTTAGCGTTTCATGCATCAGGTCGTCCATCTTGCGCGAGTCGCGGCGGAGGTTGTTTTGCGCTATATCAAAAAGGTTTTTTTCAGCACGGTCAAGCAGGTCGAGCACATCGGTAGTATCCTCGTAGGCATTGTTGATCACCTCAGTAGAGATCCTGATCAGTTCCCGCTGAATAAACTTCTGGATAATGATACGCGAATGGTATTCTATATTGGCTGCTGATGCAACGCGGTTGGTAAGCTCGGTAATGTAATAGGCACCGCCTATCATTTCCAGCTCGCCCTGCTGCCGCAATTGGGCAGTCACCGTCAATATATCTACCGGTGAGGTGCGTTCAAACAAATGACGTATGGCAGCGAAAATTTTCTGATGATTGTCTTTATAAAAAACCTCTGGTTTAAGAATATCAATAACAGACGACAAGGCATCCTTCTCTAACATCAATGCGCCAAGAACAGCTTCCTCCAGATCAACTGCCTGGGGTGGGAGCTTTCCCATGCCGCTGTAGGGGCTGGGTGCCGAGAATCTGCTTCTACGCTCGTTGGTATTGGTCTTATTATTGGTGTTATCGTTCTCCAGAATCATAGCAAACAAAAATATACAAAAAATGTTCGGAAAAACTAACGATTACTTAACATGACAATCATTTATGCTTGCATCAACCCTGAAAATGACGTAAAAATCAGCCTTTACTATTAACACCCGGTGTGGATAAGGTGTTAAGAACAAATATAAGTCATTGAATCAGAGATGTGTTGATAAAGATTTCAAATGTTCACTATTTTCAGACTTGCATCTATAAACCTATAGACTTAAGTGCTGAAAATCAATTAATATGGCTATTTTTGGCGAAATTTACTTCAAAATTGATGTCATTTAATTCCCGCCCGCCCCGCGAAAATAACCAGGCAATATTTGGTATACGTGCAGTGATAGAAGCGATAAGATCCGGTAAGGAAATCGAGTCGCTATTCATTCAGAGAGGACTGGGTGGCGGTTTATTGAACGAGTTAAAAGAATTGATACACCTCTATGGTATTGTTGCCCAGCAGGTGCCTATCGAGAAGCTCAACCGCATTACAACCAAAAACCATCAGGGGGTCATCGCTATTATTTCGCCTATCATCTATCAAAAAATAGAAAATATAATCCCCGAAATATTTGAGCGTGGAGAAACGCCCTTAATTTTAGTGCTTGATGGCATAACTGATGTTCGAAATATGGGTGCTATAGCCCGTACAGCCGAATGTGCCGGGGTACACGCCCTCGTGATTCCTGCAAAAGGATCGGCACAGATCAATGGTGATGCGGTTAAAACATCGGCTGGTGCGCTTTATAAAATACCGGTTTGCCGCCACGATAATTTTATGCAAACCATCAAGTTTTTGCAGGAGTCGGGTTTGCAGCTGGTAGCCTGTACTGAGAAAACCAAAGAATACATTTACAGATCGGAGAGCACACGTCTGA
>CAISPD010000127.1 GCA_903887275.1 uncultured Mucilaginibacter sp. | reverse complement strand
ATACATAGAAACGCCGGATGGCAATGGCAACTTATGGATCACCAGGTATAATTTTTTTAATAATAACAGCGAAGCAGAAAGATTTAATACCCAGAACGGCGTTTTCGAATCATTCAATTATGCCAGTAAAGGCAACAAACACCTTGATGCAAAAGAGGTTTATAAATTCTATAAGCAGTCAAACGGAACCTTATGGCTCGGCACCAGCAATGGTCTTTTCACCTTTGACCCTAAATATAATGGATTCAGGCAACAGGACTTAAAAAAAGGACGGGCAAAACAGGACTCCATTTTTAGCATTTACGAGGCTCCCTCAGAAAAAGGAATACTTTGGTTGATCGCAGTCGATCCGATTTCGAACAAAGCAAGTATAGTGCGCTATGATACAGGGAACGCAACAGCAGTGTACTATAACCATGAAACTGACCGGCGTCTGCTTAGAGGAAACGATAGTGCTTTTTGTGTTCTCGAGGACAAAAAAAAACAGCTGTGGTTCGGTACGGCAAAGGGATTAACCCGCTTTGATCGCGCAAGTAAATCTTTTACCAGCTTTCAAAGCACAGATAAATCTTATACCAGCTTTCAAGGCACAGATAGGATCAAAGATGAGCGGAAGGATCTGATACTGACTATTACGGAAGATCCGAATGGCTCATTGTGGCTCACTAACGGAAAAAGCCTGGCAAATTTCAATACCACCACACACCAGTTCAGGCGTTATATGAACGATATCGAAGACCCTGCTTCCTTAGCCGGTAACCGTGTCAGATACCTGATGGTCGACCGGTCAGGAGAGCTATGGGTAGCCGTAAACGGAAATGGTCTGGATAAAGTCAATGCACTTAAAACCGCTTTTTCTGTCCAGGTTCACAAAAACAATCGCCCAAATAGTTACCCATTGGGCGGTTTATTTCAATTCAGCAGTATCGACGATAAAAACGTCCTTTTAACTAATAAACAGGGCATATTTAAGTGGACGCCAGGCAGCTCTGAATTTACTCAATTATATAAAGCTGGCAAGCAGGACAATAATCTGGGCGCCGTTTACATGGGTAATAAAGGGATCATTTATTTTGGAAGCAAAAGCGGATTTAATAGTTATGATCCGGCCACGAAACAACTAAAGCACTATGGCAGTAATCCTGCCGACACCAACAGCCTAAGCGGTAACGTCATTACCACCATTAAACAGGACCGGCTTGGGACAGTCTGGATAGCAACGGAATCTAAAGGGTTATGTTCTTTCAACCCTGTAACGCAAAAGTTCAAAAGGTATCCATACATTATCAACGATGCTTCTCTGGATGCAAAGGGCAAACTCGACGACAGCGGCGTAATTTCTATCTTAGAAGACCGTTCCGGGGCGCTTTGGTTCGGTACAAATTTAGGGGGACTGAATCTTTTCGATCGAAAAACCGGGAAATTTAAATCTTATCTCAAAGATGGCAATCAAACGGTGTTTAGTATCACTGCTATATTCGAAGACCATGAAGGAAGGCTTTGGCTGGGCACCTATCTGAATGGTATATATCTTTTTGATCGAAAGACCGGCCATTTCATGAAACACTTTAGTGAGGACAACGGCTTGCTGTTCAATACCATAGTTGGGATCAGGCAGGATAACAAAGGCATGATATGGGTATCCAGCGAAAGAGGACTTAGCCGGCTGGATCCTTCAACCAATACGCTGGTAAACTTTCCGGCAGCAATGACATTGCCCGGGATGACCGTTATTCCACACGATTTTGTTTGGGTAAACAATTTAATGGTATTTGGGATTACCAATGGGATCGTAGCTTTTAACCCGAATGATCTGGCTGGGAACCCTAATCCTCCAATAGTACATATTGAAAAAGTAGGTTACAGCGACCCGGGTTCAACTTTAGAAAATGCAACTTTTCTGAACGCAACAGACAACCACGAGCTTGAACTCTCTTATAACCAAAACCGGGTTACTTTTAATTACATCGCACTTCATTTTACCGATCCCTCACAAAATAAATATGCCTACCGTTTGGAAGGGTATGACACACGTTGGGTACAAGCAGGCACGCAGCGTAGTGTAACCTACACCAACCTCTCGGCCGGAACCTATACTTTCAGGGTAAAAGCAAGCAATAGCAACGGGGTATGGAATAATGTAGGAGATCGCTTTGTGATCATTATCCACCCTCCCTGGTGGCAAACCTGGTGGGCCTGGACTTTATACGTCATATTGTTTGTTTTGGCCGTTTATGCTTTTGTTGCCTACCGTTCGCGGAAACTTGTGCTTGAAAAAAAGGAATTGGAAGAAGGAATAGCACAACGTACTGTAGAATTAAGTGAAGCTAATAAAGAACTTAGTGAACAACGTGAAGAGATAATTACGCAGCGCGACAAGTTAAGTGAAACGGTAGAAGACCTTAAGAAAACACAAAGCCAGTTGATACAGTCCGAAAAAATGGCCTCATTAGGTGAGTTGACCGCCGGTATTGCCCACGAGATTCAAAACCCGCTCAACTTTGTGAATAATTTTTCGGAAGTAAGTGCCGAACTGATGGATGAATTGGATGAAGAATTAAACAAGGGAGAAATCAACGAAGCCAAAGCACTTGCCGTTGATGTAAAGCAAAATCTCGAAAAAATAAGGCATCATGGTAAGCGTGCTGACTTTATTGTAAAAGGCATGTTGCAACATAGCCGCACAAGTACCGGAGAACGCCAGCCAACTGATGTTAACACCCTGGCCGACGAGTTTCTGAAATTATCTTACCAGGGTTTGCGCTCCAAGGATAAATCATTTAATTCCGGAATAACTACCAATTTCGACAACAATTTACCAAAAGTTAATGCCGTTTCGCAGGACATCGGCCGGGTATTACTCAACTTGTTTAACAACGCCTTTTATGCTGTAAATCAAAAGCAAAAAAATGCGGGACCGGATTATAAGCCAGAAGTATCGGTAACTACTTTATCAGAAAACGGGCAGGTGATCATCATCGTGAAAGACAATGGCATAGGTATTTCCGAAGCTATCAAAGAAAAGATCATGCAGCCCTTTTTTACCACCAAGCCAACCGGCGAAGGAACGGGATTGGGTTTGAGTTTAACTTATGATATGGTGGTGAAGGGGCATGGGGGAAGTATACAAGTGGACAGTAAAGAGGGTGAAGGATCGGAATTTATTATTTTGTTACCATTAAACACAATAAGCTAATGAAGCGATTATTATTGTTGATTTTCTTCGGGCTTTGTTTCAATCAAACAGTATTGGCGCAGGCAGGTTCTTTTGATTCGATAAAAATTTACCGTCAAAAATTAGCATTGCACAAAAAGGAAGATACCACAAGAGCTACATTATTATCTCGCCTTGCAAACTTTTACCGTCGGAATAATTATGATTCCGCCCTTCTTTATGGAAGAAAGGCGCTGCAATTAGCAAAAAAAATAGGCTTTGCGAGAGGTGAGATCCGGGCAGAAAGCACTTTAGAGTTCAGCCTTCGGGAAACCGGAAACCTTGCGGAGGCACTCAATCTGCAACTGGACCTGCTTGACAAAGCACGGCAACTGAAAAACATAAATAGTGAAGGTGTCGAATTAAATAGTATAGGTAATACTTACCTGGAAATGGGCGACTACAAAACAGCCATGGATTATTACCGAAGATCCAGAAATATTTTTCTACCCATCCCGGACGATAAAGGACCCTACCTTAATGGCCTCCAATACCATGCCAGCGAGTATTATAAAAGGAATGAAGCCTCGAACATGGGGAATGCTTTTGAAAAGTTGAATCAGCTTGATTCGGCCCTGAAGTATGAAACAGCGATGTATAACGATAAGCATTTCCCTAAAGATATTGTGCCCGAGCTTTTGTCAAGGCTCGGTGCCTTGAAGTTAAAATTGGGCAAAGCCCAGGAAGCAATGCAATTTTTCCGAAAAGGTATCCAGCTTTCATTCAAAGAAAATACGCTCAATGACCGAGCCATACTTTATTATCAGCTGGCCGAACTTTTTAACAAACTTAACCAGCCCGATTCCAGCCTGTATTATGCGCATCAGTCTTATTACACCGCCAAAATCATAGCCCGCACTAAAGTTGCACTCGATGCTTCCTTATTGATTGCCGGCTTGTACCATAAAAGCGGAAATATAGATAGTGCCTATGCTTATCAGCAAATAGCCATTGGCTACAAGGATGCATTATTTGGTGCCGACAAGTTCAGGCAAATACAACTGGTGCTATCGCAGGAACAACAAAGGCAGCAAAAGCTTTTACAGGGGCAGGAAGATTTAAAAAACCTTTACCGCATTATAGGCGCTGTAGTTATATTGGTTTTTGTATTGATACTGCTTTTGTTGGTGTGGCGTAACAACCGGATGCAAGCCAGCAAAAATCGTTTACTGAATACCCAAAATTCACAGATCACCCAACAGCGCGATGAACTAAGTGCTACTGTGGAAAACCTGCACAGAACCCAAACACAGCTTATCCAATCCGAAAAAATGGCTTCGTTGGGAGAGCTGACAGCTGGCATCGCCCATGAAATTCAAAACCCGTTGAACTTCGTCAATAATTTCTCTGAAGTGAACCAGGAAATGCTGGATGAATTAGACGAAGAATTAAACAAAGCAGATATAGCACAGGCAAAAGCGATCTTAGCTGATATCCGGGAGAATGAACAGAAGATAAATCATCATGGTAAACGCGCCGATGCAATAGTTAAAGGCATGTTGCAACATAGTCGGGCCAGTACCGGGCAAAAGGAGCCCATAAACCTGAATGCATTGGCCGACGAATACCTGCGGCTGGCTTATCATGGTTTGCGCAGCAAAGACAAATCATTTAATGCTGAACTGATCACCAGATTCGACGAGAATCTACCAAGAGTACCGGCTTTACCCCAGGATATTGGCCGGGTGATATTAAATCTTGTCAATAATGCTTTTTATGCAACGCAGGAAAAAGCAAAAACAGCAGATGAAAGTTATAAACCAACTGTTACGATAACAACTGCTTTGGAGGGCGACTGGGCGAAGATCAGCGTTGCAGATAATGGCAATGGAATACCCGATACCATCAAAGAGAAAATCCTGCAACCTTTCTTCACCACCAAACCAACTGGTGAAGGAACGGGTTTGGGACTTTCGTTAAGTTATGATATTATTGTAAAAGGACACGGAGGCAAAATTAATATCGAAAGTACGGAAGGCGAAGGCTCGGAATTTATGATAGATTTACCTTTAAACTGATCGTAAAAACTTTGAATAACAAGTAATGGGATTTTTTTATTACCTGGCGGCATTTATCATTATCAGGCGACTCAATAAGCGTCTGAAAGGTTCGTCATTATACCCAAAATGGCATTCCCTGCTCAATGTTGCAAGTGTGATTGCTATTTTGCTTTTCTTCGGTATCCATGCTGCGTTTAATGATGGCGTTGTAGATCTTGCCGGCGCAGCTTTGCTGGCAGGTATGGCTTATTATGCCGACAAAGAAGAAGATCTGAAAGACTGGCGCATTCTGTTCGAACCAACCTATCCGCTGATCGGTGTGGGTGTTATAACAGGCTTGATCGAATTGCTGGTAAATAGTTTTTACGAAAAGTATGACACCTATTTTCAAATAGCTGTTACCGCTGCTTTCGTCTGGATATTTGCGCGCTGGGCCGCAACTAAAAAACAGGAAGAGCAATTGAAAGTAAGTATTGAGCGCCGTGCTGAGTTAGAGGTTTTAGTGAAAGAACGCACAATCGAACTCCAAAAGCAAAAGACCGAGCTGGAAGAAACACTGAAAGAACTTAAAACTACCCAGTCGCAGCTCATCCAATCCGAAAAAATGGCCTCTCTGGGCGAACTGACCGCAGGCATCGCCCACGAGATACAGAATCCGCTCAATTTCGTCAACAACTTTTCAGATGTCAGTGCCGAGCTGATCGACGAGATGGAAGAAGAGCTAAACAAAGGAGATACTGCCGAAGCATTGGCCATAGCCGCTGACATCAAACAAAACCTGGAGAAAATTCGCCATCACGGGCAACGGGCAGATGGCATTGTAAAGGGCATGCTGCAACATAGCCGCGCCAGCAGTAATGTAAAAGAACCAACCAATATCAATAAACTGGCCGATGAATACCTGCGTTTGGCCTACCATGGTTTGCGTGCAAAAGATAAAAGTTTCAATGCCGACCTGCAGACCAGCTTTGATGAAAGTTTGCCATTGGTAGAAATGGTGCCGCAGGATATCGGAAGGGTGTTACTTAACCTGTTCAACAATGCATTTTACGCTATCCAAAAAAAGCAATTGATAGCGGGGCCGGATTTTAAACCGTCTGTCTCTATAATAACCGCTAAAAAAGGTAAGTCAATTGAAATATTGGTGAAAGACAACGGTCTGGGCATTCCTGATAACATAAAAGATAAAATTCTACAACCCTTTTTTACCACCAAACCTACTGGCGAAGGTACTGGCCTGGGCTTGTCACTGAGCTATGATATAGTAGTAAAAGCACATAATGGTAAAATTGATGTCAATAGTATAGAGGGGGAATTTACGGAGTTCAAAATTACCATACCGGTATGATAATATATCGTTATATTTAGCAATCATATGAAGATACTAGTAGTTGATGATGAGGCAGATGTGCAGCCTCTTTTCTTGCAAAGATTTCGCCGCGAAATACGTGAACACGAGTTTGATTTCGATTTTGCCTTGTCGGGCGAAGAAGCACTGGCTTACCTGCACGAACGGCATACCGAGATCGTGTTGATACTTTCGGATATCAATATGCCCGGTATGAGTGGCCTTGAACTACTATCGCGCATCCGTCACGAATATGATACTCCGCCGCCAATGGTGATGATGATTACCGCTTATGGCGATGAGGAAAACCACCGCCAGGCAATGGATCGTGGTGCAAATGATTTTCTGACCAAACCCCTTGACTTTAACCTGTTAAAAGAGAAACTTAAAACCTTCAACAAATAATGGCTAAAATTCTTGTTGTTGACGACGAAGCGGACCTGGAAGCTCTGGTAAAACAAAAATTTAGAAGAAAGATACGTGAGAACGTTTACGAATTTGTATTTGCGCAAAATGGTGAAGATGCGCTGCAAAAGGTAAGCGAACATCCCGATCTTGATATCGTACTGTCTGATATCAATATGCCGATCATGGACGGGCTCACTTTATTGAGCCGATTGCCAGAGGCTAATCCTGTATTAAAGGCGATCGTTGTTTCAGCCTATGGTGATATGCAAAATATCCGTACGGCCATGAATCGTGGTGCATTTGATTTTGTTTGCAAGCCGGTTGACTTTGACGATCTGGACCTTACGATGGAAAAAACCATCAACTATGTAAGGCAATTGCACGAAACAATGCAGGCCATTAAGGAAAATAATATCCTTAAAATGTACGTGGACGACAATGTGCTGAAGTTCATGAACCACAAAGAGTTTGAAGGCAGCTTGCTGAAGAACGAATTAATGGAAGCCACCGTGATGTTTATTGACGTTTGTGGCTTTACCAAAATAACCGAACACGTACCTGCAAATATCGTAGTGAACCTGTTAAATGGTTTGTTCGATAAAATAGTGAAAGAAGTAATTGCACAAGGCGGACACGTAGATAAATTTATGGGCGATGCCGTAATGGCCGTTTACCGTGGTGATTATCACCTCGACCGTGCTATAGATACAGCATTGGCCATAAGGGCTGAACTGGCAAAAATGGACCCCATTGCTATGGGCGACAGACAGTTTAAGGCTGAAGTATCTGTTGGTATCAACTCTGGTGAGATGGTGTCAGGCAATATCGGTTCAGCTTCGTTGAAGCGACTTGATTATACAGTTATCGGCGATTCAGTTAATGTTGCACAAAGGCTGCAATCGGTAGCCAAAGCCAGCCAGATACTGATAACAGAAGAGGTTCACAACCAGATCAAAGAGTCATTCAAAAGCGAAAAAGTCGGTGAGTTTACGCTGAAAAACAAAGAAAAGCCGGTAATGACCTACGAGGTTATCGAATAAAATTTCTGCAGATCCTTAACATCTTCTTTAAAATAAGTCCATATCGATCGGGCAAATTTGTTCTGCAATGCCCGAACAGGTTGTAAGGCTGTTTGTGCTTGTGACGTTCACCAGTTCTCGTATAAACTGGTCTGAAAAAAAATTAGATAAAATTAAATCTTCAGCATTTCGGTTTAGCTTAAAATATGAAAAGAAGATCAGCTATAAAAAATTTAGGCGGATTGTTTATCGCGCCTACCCTGATCCAAGCGGGCTTTTTACCCAAAAGTTCACCTTCACTACGGATAGCCCATTTGACCGATATACACCTGAAAGACAAATTTGACGCACCTGCCCGTTTCGCAAAGTGCTTGCGTCATTTGCGGCAGCATAGCCCTCAGATTGACCTGATACTGAATGGCGGCGATATCGTTTTCGATATGAACAAAGAAAATATCGGAACCATCAATGATCAATGGAAACTGTACAGATCGGTTTGGGCCAATGAGACAACCATTCCCGTCAGGTACGTGTTGGGTAACCACGACATATGGTGGAATGAAAATGATCGGTCACAAGCAACCTATGGCAAACAGTTTTCGATGGATCAGCTCGGACTTTCAAAACCGTATGACAGTTTTACCCAGGGCGGTTGGAAATTCATCCTGCTGGACAGCGTACATCTCGATATCGACAATACCTGGTACATTGGTAAACTGGGCGAAGAGCAATTCGCCTGGCTCGAGAATGAGTTGAACAATACCGACGCTTCGGTTCCGGTGCTGATACTGACCCACATTCCGATTTTAACCGCCACCAATCTGATCGAAGACAATATTGTAAACAAATGGGAAATGCTTGGTGGCGACATGCATACCGATGTGGCAAAGATCATCAGTTTATTTAACAAGCACCCAAATGTTAAACTTTGCCTGAGCGGTCATATTCACCTGCGCGAAAAACTCACCTATAACAACGTAACCTATATCTGCAATGGTGCAGTCAGCGGCGCCTGGTGGGAAGGCTATAAGCGCGAAACTGCGCCTGGTTACGGGATTATTGATCTTTTTGCGGATGGCAGTTTCAGCGAAAACTACATCATTTATTAAAAGCCGTTTATTGCCGATCCCATGCCCTTACCCGTCATATAAACAAATGCCTCGGCAGCTTTAACTCCCAGTTCGCGACCTCTGAAATCTTCCATCGAAGCGTGCCCGCAACCATATATACCCGGCGGGTCCTGACTCACATGGCAATAAACCGATTTCCGTTTTTGTTCCTGCGTATCACTGATATCCACGAAATCCGTTGGTTTAAAAATCTGTGTTTGTTCGCCGGTACATACTTCGAAAAAGTATAGTGGAAATTTATGCGCTGCCCGTACCCATGTTTGTATCACCAACAAACTTGCAATCTGATGATCTTTATGGGTATCCAGCGGCCAATGAGTAAATACCAGGTCGGGCTGCTCATCAGCGATCAACTTTTGTATTTTGGCCAGCCATTCGTTATTCATATCCGTATCGCCATCTATTTGACCGGCAAAAACAGGTTTTGCTTTTAAAACTGCACTTGCATTGATAGCCTCCTGTTTTCTAATGGCTGCAGCCCCGGCATGTGTCTTTCCCGGTATACCAGCCTCGCCGGTAGTTAGGTAAATGATAGTCACCTCATGGCCAAGTGCAGCCAGTTTTGCAAGGGTACCGCCACACCCACTCTCCGGATCATCAGGGTGTCCGCCGACGCAAACCACTTTCTTTTTTTCATTCGCCTTTACCGGCTTTGTACCAAGCAAACCGGGAAGTGTTAAAAATCCAAGGCCGGCAGATTTCACAAAATCGCGGCGGGAAGCATGTTTCTCCATGTGATGAAATAAATCTGAATTTACATATTATATTTATTCCATTATACCTTTTGTCAATGAAGCGCCTATTTTTGATCTTTTTACTGTTACCTCTGTTTGGCGTTTGCCAAACTATTGCAGTCAAAACCTGTGATATATGCATTTATGGCGCAACATCAGGTGGGGTAATTGCGGCCTATACCGCAGCGATGCAGGGTAAAAAAGTAATTTTGATAGCAAGCGATGATCATATTGGTGGGCTATCCTCAGGCGGACTAGGCTATACTGATATTGGAAACAAATATGTGGTGAGCGGGCTGGCACTTGACTTTTACCGCAAGGTTGGCAAACACTACGGCAAACTTGAACAATGGATATTTGAACCTCACGTGGCGGATTCTATCTTTAGAGAATATCTGAAGCATAAAAATATTGAGCTTTTTACATCCAAAGAAATTGGACATGTAAAACTTGATATAAGAAAAGATCATATCAGGATTAAGGGCTTGGATCTGCACAGCAGTAAAGCAGGAGATACCGCCAAATTTTCGATCGTTGCCAAACAGTATATCGATTGCTCTTATGAAGGCGACCTGATGGCAAAAGCCAAAGTACCGTATTTTGTCGGCCGCGAAGCAAATAGCGTTTATGGCGAAACCCTCAATGGTGTCGAATTGCGTGATAAACATCAGTTCCCCGATGGCATCGATCCCTATAAAACTATCGGCAACCCCAAAGGCGGCTTGCTTTGGGGCATAAGCAGCGATACACTGAAGCCAAATGGCACAGGCGACAGGCGGGTACAAACCTATAATGTGCGTATTTGCCTGAGCGACGATCCGAAAAACAGCATTCCCATCACCCGCCCGGCCGATTATGATTCGACACACTATGAATTATACCTACGCCTTATCCATTACAAAACCCCCACAGATCTGCCGATGTACATCAGTGACATGCCGAACCATAAAACTGATATCAATAACAACGGGGCATTTTCAACCGATCTGATCGGCATGAATTATGATTACCCCGATGGCGACGCCAGTACCCGGCAACGAATCATCCAAATGCACAAATCCTATACCCAGGGCTTTCTTTACTTCCTTGGGCACGACTTAAGCGTACCGGAAAATATTCGTGCTAAAATGCTGAGATGGGGTTACCCGAAAGACGAGTATACCAGCACCGAACACTGGTCGCCCCAACTATACGTGCGCGAGGCCCGCCGTATGCTGGGAGCTTATGTAATGACCCAGGCAAACTGCGAAGGCAAAACAACGGTAAAGGACGGCATTGCCATGGCAGCCTATACCATGGACTCGCACAATGCCGAACGTATCGTGGTAAATGGTATGGTAAAAAACGAGGGTGATGTACAGGTTGGTGGTTTCGGGCCCTATCCTGTCTCCTTCCGTTCAATAACTCCAAAACATGTTTCAAACTTGTTGGTGCCGGTATGTTTGTCGGCCAGCCATATCGCCTACGGCTCTATTCGCATGGAACCAGTATTCATGGTCTTGAGCCAAAGTGCGGCACAAGCGGCTATTTACGCCATCGATCATAAAGTTTACGTTCAAAACGTTGACGTGAATGCGATCAGGTATACCTTAAGAACCAACCCACTGGCCGACGGTAGCATGCCCGATATATTAGTTGATGACAACGATAAAGCCAGCGTAAGGACCACCGGCAAATGGCTATCAGGAAAAGATGGTTATGGACCCACAGTATTGATAGCCGATACGGGCAGCAAGCAGGCAAAATCAGTAAAGTATTTACCGGTTATAAAAAAAGCAGGCCGTTATACCGTTTATGCCTACGCCTCTTCTGAAAATAAGACACCGGTTCGGATGGAAATATTCGATGGAAAAAACAAAAACACGGTAAATATGGAACCCGGCAGACTAAATGTAGAAGGGCAAACCAGCGGCGAATGGCTGAATATAGGAACCTATAAATTCCAGGCTGGCAAGCATGCCTATGTGAGACTATCGACGATACAAGCTTCAGATAAGGCACAGGCAGATGCTATTTTACTGGTGCCCGAACGATGATCAAATATCGGGAATAAAGGCATAACCTGCATAATGATCATGATGGGCAAATGTAACTGGGAAATCGGCCTCTGCGCCGTTCTTCAATAAAACCGGAAAACCAAAAATACTTTTCTCTATTTTGAATTCATCTGCAGGATACAATTCATGTAATTTATGCAATAGCATATCCCTTACGGCCAGCGACTGATCTTCGGTATCATTGGAACCGATCTTTTTAACACGCCAGCAGGTATTCGAAAAATCGTTGGTATCATTTACTACGGAGACAATATACTGTGCAGTGATGATCGATCGCGAAAAAAGGTGCTGTCCCCGGAAATTCAGCTGCGACTTGCAGACCAGCAAATTATCAAATCCAATACCTTCCATAGGCGGTTTGGCATTATTTGCGGGCAATTGCACTTCACCAATTAGCACGTTTGATGGTGAAAATACAAGGTTATGCTGGTAGCGCTGCATACATTTATAGGCCGATTCCTTCATTGACCAGGCCAGCCAAACAAAGTGTTCAAAAGCCAGGGCTGATGCAAGCGTATCGTTGTAGAGCTGCTGTTCCTGCCCGACAATTATTTTAGAAAAAAATCGATATTGATTGGTTCTTTCGACATCAATAGCGCTCAGGGCTACAATATCGTTACCAATGCCGGGCATCTATTTTTGATTTAACTTTTCCGAGATAACGTCAATGCAGCTTCCTACATTGATCATCTTATCAGCCGAATCATAATCGATCTCGATATTATATTTTGCCTCGGCATCAATAATAATATCAACCAGATTAGCTGAGTTGATCTTTAAATCGGTTATCAGGTCCGTTTGGTCGTTGATATTGGCCAGCATTTCCTTATTGGTGGTGTAAGGCGCAAAGACGCTTTTCAACTCGTTTAATATTTCTTCCCGGGTCATTATTCTTTAAGATATTTAGCAAAGAGTAAACAGGCATTCACATCGCCGAAACCAAAATTTGCTTTGGCTACCAGATTGATGTCCTTTTTTATCATGCTGGTTGGTATACATCCCTCATCAATTATTTTTAATATTTCCGGATTCGGGTCCTCTAAATTAATATTTGGATGCACAAATCCATGAATAAGTTGCAATATACATGCTACAGATTCAATTGAACCGGCTGCACTTAAACAATGACCGATCATAGACTTCACCGAATTGATCAATGGGAAATCTTTTCCACTTCGGCCCAGGGCATTGCTCCAGCTTTGAATCTCCTGCCTGTCGGCCATTGTGGCCGTCAGATGACCACTCACCAGGTCGATTTCAGCCGGATCGATTCCGGCGCTGGCAATAGCGTCGCTGATGCAACGGATAACGCCGGCTGGATTAGGAGCTGTCATTGTACCACCATTACGCTGCCCGCCCGAATTAGCCGCTCCGCCCAGCACTTCGGCATAAATTCTGGCACCTCGTGCCAGGGCAAAATCCAGATCCTCCAATATCAAAGCTGCCGCACCCGATCCCGGTATAAAACCACCGGAGCTTGCACTCATAGGTCGCGATGCACGTTCAGGCTGATCGTTGAACTTACGCGACAAAACGCGCATCGAGTCAAAGGTACCGAAAATATAAGTGTCAATATGTTCACCGCTACCAACCAGCATGCGTTTTGCCAGTCCGCTTTGAATATATTCATATCCCATTAAGATAGCCTGTGTACCCGTGGCACAGGCAGTTGAATTGGTAACAACCCTATTACCAAGGCCCAGTCGACCGGATATAAAAGAAGTTACGCCGCTGTTCATGGTTTGTTCAACAATACGCGAGCCCAGTTTCTTTACTTCCTTATTATCAACTTTGTTGATCACGTTTTTAGTAGCGTCAGAATCGGGTGCGCTATTACCAAAAACACAGCCGGTATCCCAATGCGGCTCATCGGTATCAAATGACATACCCGAATCGGCCCAGGCATCAAGCGCTGCTGTAATGCCGTAGGCAATATTAGTGCCTTTAAGCCCATGGAAACTAACTTCCGAAAGATAGTTTTTCAGGCTATCCCACTCAAATTCAGGTACGCCGGCTACATGGCAGCTCATTTGCAATTCTTCATACAAAGGCACAAAACGTATACCCGACCTCCCATTTTTTAAAGAATCTAAAAATGCGGGTAATCCAATTCCGTTAGGAGATACAACTCCCATACCTGTAACAACTACCCGTTTACCCATTTTTCAGTTCTACCTTTTTTACGATGCCGGAAAACATTCCTTTAGCAACTATATCTCCGGCACTATCGTGCATTTCAACGTAACATTTAAGCTTCCCAAACCGGAAATATTCTTTTTCAGACGTCACAATTACTTTTTGGCCGGGCAAAACCATTTTATGAAAGGAAACCTCAGTAGAGGTAAGTAACGGGAACATAGGTTCATCGGCAGTAAGACTACCTTCATTATCTTTCATCAGCAGGTAAATTCCCAATACCACCAATCCAATTTGCGCCATGATCTCGGTGATGATCACGCCCGGCGTAACCGGGTTTCCCTCAAAATGGTCGCGGTAAAAAAATGAATCTTTACGCAAGGTATAATCGCCAATCACGCCATCGCTGCTTAGCTCAGTGATATGATCCACAAACCGAAAAGACGATTTGTAAGGCAAATGGTTTAATACTTCCTGATTCATCGGATAAATTAATAATTAGCGACAATGTTCACCCCCATCTACATGAATTAAGGCCCCGTTTACCCAAAAAGCATCATCGGTAGTTAACAGGTACACTACTTTAGCAACATCCTCAGGTTGGGTAATGCGCCCCAGCGGGTTTCGGCTGTTGCCTATCTCAATTAATTTTTCACTGCCCGGAATCATTTTTAAAGAGGTCGTTGGGGTTATGCCAGCCTGAATAATATTGGTTTTGATGCCGAATGGGGCAAACTCAACGGCCATATATTTAGCAAGGCTTTCAAGCGATGCTTTTGCTAAAGATACAGCTGCATAGCCTTCCCAGTATTTGTGTGCTCCCTCGCTGGTAAGCCCGATAATACGCGTATCCTGATGAAACAAACCGGCTGCGAGCAGGTCACGGGTCCAGTCCAGCAAACTGTTTGACATGGCATAGGTGGTAAACTGGATATCTTCTGTTGTCAGCGCATCGTCGCCGGTCAGCGGTTTCAGGTTTCCGCGGGCGATTGAATGCAGCAACACTTTAACACTACCTTTTTTGATGCCTTCGGTTTCGAGTTTGCGCAGGGTGTCCCGCCGTGTATCCGCCGAAAGTGCATTGACGTTAAAGGGCGATATTGTAACCTGATTTTCGCTTGCAATAGCATTAAAACGACTAAGCAAAGGCTTCTCACTTATTGAAGTTTCACGGTATAACACAGCAATATTCATCCCATTTGCCGCCAGCCTTTCAGCCGAAGCAAAACCGAAGCCGCTTGATCCGCCTAAAATAACTGCCCATAAGCCCGAAAACTGTTTGCCTGTACTCACCCTTTTTATAATTAAACTATTTTAGATTGGCTATGTCTTAAAAATGGCATTTTGTTCGGATTGTTTTGATTCAAAACCGAATAAATAAAGCCTCAAAGTAAGTAAAAGTAAACAAGTTTAGGCGCAAAAATATCAGATATTATCTGGTCGGCTACTTCAAAACAAACCCGCCTGATGTCTGTTGTAGGGGTGCTTATAATTTATTATGTTTGATACCCGTAGTATGAAAAGAACCCTTTGCTTTTTATTGTTTTGCTGTTTTAACATAGGCCTGATCACTGCTATGCCTATTCAGGAAAAATTTGGAAAGGCAGCTTTTTACCAGGTGATGAAATCGGGTACCCTGGCCGAGATCGAGAACGAACTTGGCTTACTGAACACTTTACCTGCTAAAGAACGCGATGGCTATGAAGGGGCGCTGCTAATGAAGAAAGCCGACCTGATGAAAAAACCGAAAGACAGGCTTAAGTATTTTAAAGAAGGCCGCATCAAATTGGAAACTGCCCTTTTAGCTGATAATGAAAACACTGAATTCCATTTTTTGCGTTTAGCGATAGAAGAGCATGCTCCTAAAATTGTAAAGTATAAAGCAGATATTACAAAGGACAAAGATCTGGTGATCAAAAACTTTAATAACCAATCGGCAGCTGTACAACATGCTATATTAGACTACTGTTCAAATTCGAAAGTCTTGCACCGGGAAGATTTTTCGCCCCGCTCTTAGCTTGTTTCTTTAAATTGCCGCCGAATGGATAAAAAAGTTTTGGCCATCTACTATTCCCAAACCGGGCAACTTCGCCATATTATCGACTCCTTTACAGCCCCGCTCATTGCAGCTGGTGCAAGGGTTGAAAAAGTGCAGGTACAACTGGTGAACGATTTTCCCTTCCCCTGGACCGGCAGCGATTTTTATGCTGTTATGCCCGATTGTGTGTTTGAAGTGCCTACACCATTGGTACCGATAAAGTTAGAGCACCAGCAGTATGACCTGATCATACTCGGTTATCAGCCATGGTTTCTTTGGCCAAGTATCCCGTCTAATTCCATTTTAAATAGTCCCGAATTTAAGGCGATCGTAAAAGACACGCCGGTGGTCACTATAGGCGAGGCCCGCAACATGTGGCTCAATGCTTATGCCCGTATCCGCCAAAAGCTAAAAGATTCCGGTGCCAAACTTGTTGGCAATATTGCCCTGGTTGATAAACACGTTAATGTGGTCAGCTTTGTAACTATATTTCATTGGATGTTTGGTGGTAAAAAGGACCGCTATTTAAATTTGTTTCCCAAACCCGGGGTATCAGACGAGGATATTGCTCATGCCAGCGTTTATGGCGCAACTGTTGCAGCACGACTCGCTGAAAATAATTGGGAAAACCTGCAAACAGAACTTTTATCACAAAAAGCTGTTATAGTAAAATACCCGCTGATGCTACTCGAAACCACCGCAATACCAACCTATGTAAAATGGGCAAAGTTTATCAATAACCGTGCAAATCCCGGTCCCTGGCTGGTGGCATTTAAGTATTATATTTATGTCGCACTGTTTCTTGGTGCGCCCGTTCTTCTTACCTTAGACGCTTTATTTATCAAGCCGTTTTCATCTAAAAAAAACAAATTAAAAACAGAAAATTTTTTACAAGTCAACCAATAACATGTCTGCTACCCAGGTTTATATAAATTCAACTGCTAAATATTTCCCAAATGATCCCGTTTCAAATAACGAAATGGAAGAGTACCTCGGCTACATCGATGGCCGGCCATCAAAATCAAGGAAGATCGTCTTACGCAACAATGGTATCGTAAACCGTTATTATGCCCTTGACAAAAACCACAAGTCGACCCATACCAATGCTCAAATGACTGCCCTGGCAGTAAAGAAGTTATATAAAAACAAACCCGAACTACTTGAGGAGATAGAATTATTAGCCTGCGGCACCTCATCTCCCGACCAGGTGATGCCCAGCCACGGTGTAATGGCACATGGCTGGTTACCCGAACTGGGTGCCATAGAGGTGGTATCGCCGGCAGGTGTCTGCTGTGCAGGAATGCACGCCCTGAAATATGCTTACCTGGCGATCAAATCAGGTGAAGTTAAAACGGCAGTGGCTACCGGCTCCGAAAGGTTTTCGGGCCTGCTGGTTTCGGATGTATTTGAAGAGGAGGCCCAAAAGTTGAAAGAGATGGAAGAGAATCCTTTTATTGCTTTTCAAAAAGATTTTCTGCGATGGATGCTTTCCGATGGTGCTTCGGCATTTCACTTATCCGATAAACCCAATACAGAAGGCTTAAGCCTGAGAATAGAATGGATAGAAGGCGCTTCCTTTGCGCACGAAATGGACACCTGCATGTACATGGGTGGCGAAAAACAGGAAGATGGCACACTCAAGGGCTTTATGGACTATACGCCCGATGAGATCAAAAATAAATCCATCTTCAGCATAAAACAGGATATTACCTTGCTCAGCGAAAATATTGTGCACCTGGGTGGTAAAAAGATAAAAGAGATATTCGATAAAAGAGGGCTTAAGAATACCGATGTGGATTATTTTCTTCCCCACATTTCCAGCGATTTCTTCCGCTCGAAGATTTATGAACTGGTTGAATTTTACGGTGGCGGCATCCCTTACGAAAAATGGTTCATTAACCTTTATACCGTAGGTAATGTTGGCGCAGCTTCGATATACCTTATGATCGACGAATTATTCAACAGCGGCCGCTTAAATAAAGGCGAAAAGATATTATTGCTGGTGCCCGAAAGCGCACGCTTCTCGTATATGTATGCATTGCTGACTGTTTGTTAGGCTAATTATTAAGACTTGATCGTATCTCATAAATCGCTTTAATCCCACAATCGTGTCCTATGAAGAAGGAACAGGTACCACAGGATCTTGGGCCATTAGGTAAAATAACCAAAGAGGTTTGCTACGCGACCGATAGTTCGGGTAAATACACCACTGAGCTAAGTACGGGATGGGAAGTAAAGAAAGAAGCCCTTGATGTTGCCTGGCAGGACGTGAAAGCACGTATCGCCAATGCAAAGCAAAAAGTACTTAATGGTGAAGCCAGCCCGGTTTTGTTCTTTATGGAATACCGCTTGATGGACGCGGGCATATTGTCTGATTATACGGGCTTTTGGAGATGGCGGATCAAAAGGCATTTAAAGCCCGAAGTGTTTAAAAAACTATCAGAAAAGAAGCTTCAAAAATACGCTGATGCTTTTAACACCAGCGTAGCCGATCTTAAAACCATGACCGTACATGAAGCTTGATTTTGAACACCAGCAGTCGGCCCACTGCGAATCGGGTGTAACAAGCAGCCTGCTACGCAAATCTTCGGGAGGAAAAATAACCGAACCTCTGGCATTTGGCATAGGCGTCGGGTTATTTTTCTGTTATATCCCCCTCATCAAAATAAATAATGGTCCGGCCATTGCTTTCCGAACGTTTCCGGGTTTGATATTTAAGCGCACCTGCAATGCTTTAGGCATTCCGGTGGTCAGGCAGAAATTCAGCTCCAAAGAAAAAGCCGAAGCGGCGCTAATGCAGTGCCTTGAGCATGGGCAGCCTGCAGGCTGCCAGGTGGGCGTTTATTACCTGTCGTATTTCCCCCGCGAATACCGTTTTCATTTTAATGCACATAACCTGATCGTCTTTGGGAAAGAGGAAGATCAATACCTCATCAGCGACCCGGTTATGGAAACGGTAACCCAGCTCAGCAGCTATGAACTGGAACGTGTTCGTTTTGCCAAAGGTGCCCTTGCCCCTAAAGGACAAATTTATTACCCCGGCGATGTTGCAACGATCAGCGATGAGCAGATCAGGAAAGCGATCATCAAAGGCATCAAAAATAATGTCAATCAGATGCTGCGTATCCCGGGCAATTTTGCCGGTGTAAAAGGCATAGCCTACACCGGTAAAAAGATTAAAAGATGGCGCGATAAACTTGGGCTGCAAAAAGCAGGTTCGTACCTGGCACAACTGGTACGAATGCAGGAAGAAATTGGTACAGGAGGTGGTGGATTTCGTTATATTTATGCAGCATTTTTGCAGGAAGCCTATGCCTATACCCACCAAGAAGAATTGCTGGATATTTCGAAGCTTTTTACGGAGGCCGGCGACCTTTGGCGGACAGCCGCGGTGCATGCGGCAGGTATTTATAAAGGCCGATTGGGGAGCCAGGCCGATTTCGACCAGATGGGCGATTACCTGATACAAGTAGCTGAACTGGAAAAAAATGCATTTTTAGCTTTGAAGCAGATCAAATGGTAGACGACGTTTTAGCGATAAATATCGAGAATCTGGGTTTCCATTACCCTGGAAACGATGGCGTTACCTTTTCGGGGCTAAACCTGAAAGTAAAAAAAGGCCAGCGGTTTGGCTTGTTCGGTCCCAATGGCGCCGGAAAAACTACCCTGCTTAGTTTAATGACCGGTTTGATCGGTCCGCTTGAAGGCAAAGTTGAATTACTGGGGCTTAACGTGGCTAAACATAATAATGAGGTTAATCGCCTGTTTGGCTTTGTACCACAGGACTTTTCATTTTATCAGGAACTGAGCCCGGTAGAAAACCTTGCTTTTTTTGGTGCCTGGGCAGGATTGAACCGGCATCAGATCAAAACTAAAACCGATGAACTCTTGCACATTCTCGGACTTGACGGCGTAAGAAACAAGCAGGTGGGCAAGTTTTCGGGCGGGATGAAGCGCAGGGTAAACCTTGCCATCGGAGTGATCCATAACCCGCAGATATTGATCCTGGACGAACCAACTGTTGGTGTTGACGTGCAAACCCGTCACGCCATCATCAGCTACCTGCATGAGCTGAATAAAAACGGAACTACTCTGATCTATACTTCGCACCAGTTAAGCGAAGCAGAAGGCTTATGCGAAGAAGTGGCACTGATAGACAGTGGCGAGATCATTGCACAGAATGATCTGGAAGCTTTATTGATCGAACATAAAAAGGAAAGCCTCGAAGGCTTATTCCTTGAACTAACCGGAAAAGAATACCGCAACGATGTATAAGCTTTGGGCAACATTGGTGAAAGATTTCAGGGTGCTGTGGCGCGATGGCGTTGGGCTGGCCCTGATGTTTGTGATGCCTATTACACTGGTAGTGGTGATAACGGATATTCAAAACAGCACCTTTCAACTGATCAACAAAAACAAACTGCCTATCCTTTTATGCAACCGGGATACCGGCGCTTCCGGCAGGCAACTGGTTGAAGCGATCGAAAAGATCGGGATGTTCTCGGTAGTACAATTGCCACAAAACCAGGATGAGAAAACCATCGGTGACTCTTTGCGGAAAAAAGACGCGTTAATGAGTGTGGTGATTCCGGCTGATTTTACCCGGAAAGTATTAGCAAAATCAAAAAACACGGCAGGCAAGGCCTTGACCAGCTTTGGTTTGCAGGCCGATTCATCGGCGCAAAAAGACCTCGGCGAGATCGACCCGCTAACGCTTTATTATAACCCGGTTTTACAGGAGTCTTTACGTCTATCCGTTAAGGGCGCTTTGCAAAGTGCGCTGCAATTGGTAGAAAGCCGGCAAACCCTGCGTACCCTTTATTTTGATATCAACGAAAAACCCCTGCCCGCCGACCTGGAGGGCCAGATGCTGAACAATAAAGCCCGGATCAATGATATTGCCGTTTCTATCAATGGTTCAACCAAACCACCCAATGCCGCACAGCATAATGTGCCGGCTTGGACCATTTTTGCTATGTTCTTCATTATCATGTCGCTCGGTGGCAGTGTGGTGCGGGAAAAAGAAAGTGGCAGTCTGATCCGCCTGAAAACTTTACCAACCAGCTACCTGGTGGGTATGCTTTCCAAGCAGATCACTTATATCATCGTTACTTTTATACAGGCGGCAGTTATTTTCTCCTTGGGTATTTGGCTGTTCCCCCATATCAATTTGCCGGGGCTCGAATTACCTCACGATCTTTTTGGATTGTTTATCGTAACCCTGCTTACGGGCTGGTGCGCGGTAAGTTTTGCCATTTGCGTGGGCGCATTTTCAGAAACCCACCAGCAGAATAACGGCTTTGGAGCAATTGCTATCGTGATACTGGCGGCCATCGGTGGTTTAATGGTACCTACCTTTTCCATGGATACTTCGCTTAAAGCCATCGCTAATTTCTCGCCGATGCACTGGTGCCTCGAGGCCTATTATGGCTTATTCCTGCAAAATGGTACATTGAGTGATGTGGTAAGCTATCTGATACCACTGGTTTTAATAACTTTGGCCTTTCAGCTGCTTGCCCTTTGGGGATTGCGGAGAAAGAATCTGATCTAACAAGACACGATTGAGTGATTTAACAGATTTTTGTAAGATTTTTTTGTTAGAAGATATAGGACACGATTAAATGATTCAAGGGATCTTTGCAAGATTTTTTTGAGACAAGCTATTTAAAAATTTATAATTACCGAATGGACACTACCGAACTGAAAGAAAAACTAAAAAGCCAGATCATACTATTTCTGAACCTGACCGATCTTAGTCCTGCTGATATCAAAGATGATGAGCCACTGTTTGGCGATGGACTTGGCCTTGATTCTATCGACTCCCTCGAACTTATCGTATTGCTAAAACGCGAATACGGCATCGATATCAAAGACCCTAAAGAGGGCCGCAAAGTTTTGGTAGACGTGAATACGATGGTTGCATATATTCAGGAGCATGGGAAAATTGCAGGTTAGTGATTGGTTAACCTGGGGTTAGTTAACTGGTGATCGGTGTCAGGAAATAATAAATGTTCCCTGCAATTTAAAATAGACTGTTGTTTCGGCCGACAGTTTTGCAGTTACAAATAGCTCGCCTTCTTCCTTTATTTGATAATTAATTTCCAATTCAATCTCATCAATACTGGGTTCTATCAACGACAAAAATTTGAGGTGTTCGGCTTTGCGCAGCAGTAAATGGGTATCGAAAGCTCCCTCTAGGACATCTTTCACCAATTGCAGCATAGATGCGCCAGGCACCACCGGATGGCCGGGGAAATGCCCTTTCAACAGCGCAGCATCTTCATTGATTCCAAGTTGCACCCGGATCGTATGATCGGTTTGGCTGATCTTCCTGATCAGAAAAAGCTCGGAATTAGATGCGGACATAGGCAAATTTAAACAGCATCTAGCAACATCAGCGAATGATACTTGTTTTGATAGTGATTATAGAGTAATATTTTTTTAGGCTTTAGATTTGGGGCTGCCCTTTGTAACACAACCTCGGGTACACTACCATTTTTGAGGATATTGGCAGAAAGCCATAACCCGAATGAATTAGCTACCGGGTATTCGCCGCAGAGGTGCTTATAGTTAGCAATCGGGTGTTCAGGGAAAATAGCTGAGATCACTTGCCGATAAACCGCATCGTTCCGGGTATCGCCGTTTTTACCGGTGATCAGCAGGTCTATATCTACCGGCTTAAGATCATGCTCCTTTAGTAAAGTTAAAATGCTTTGTTCTATATGCTCAGGTTTGAAAAGGATTTTCAGTGCACTCAGTTCTGCAAGGTTAGCCGGATCAGCCTTATCGCTTAACAGGAAAAAAGCAGCACCTTCTCCACCTATGGTACCAGCAGATACCGTTTGCATCAATGCTAAATTCGATACCGGCCAGCGCTTATAAAGGCCCAAACGGGTAAGTACTTTAAAACTGGTATCAACCATTTCTTCGGTACCGCCAACAAGAATATTGTCGGCTTCCTGTTCATTCAATAGCATGATGGCATCCAGCAGGGCATGTTCAAAGGATACACCTTTATGAACAAAGGTATTGTTGTAGGCATGGCATTTCAGCATCAGTGCTATCTGCGCTGCCACAGTATTGTGGGTCGACTGGATAAAAGCAGTTGGTGGCAGCATCTCTTCATTGCCTTCCACAATTCGGGTTAAAAAGGTAATGGTATCCTCCATACAACCAAAGGCCGTACCTGTAATGATGGCGCCCGGCATATCCACTTCGGCCTCTTTCAAACATTCACTGGCTGCAGCAACACCCCTTTTGATCACATGGCTCATCCGCCTTATTAGCCTGGGGTCGATATATTCTTTAAAATCGGGTTCGATCACCGGTAGCCGGGTGCCGGTATATTCGATCAACTCGTTTAAAAAACCTGCTTGCTTAAAAGTTTTTTGCGCTGATATACTGGCAGCAGATCGGATATAAACTTTCATATCAGGCAACAGAAAAAATTAAAGAAGTACAATTACCGCCAAATCCAAAAGAATTAGAGAGTACATGCTTTACCGGCTGATTTTTCAAAAAGCTGGTCACCGGTGCAAAAGGCATATCACTGATCGGCGTACTGAATCTGAGATTTGGGTAAATGATCTGGTTTTTAATAGCCATCACTGAAAAAACAGCTTCAATCCCCCCGCTGGCACCCAGCGTATGCCCGGTATAGGATTTGGTCGAACTCATGGGCGGATAATAAGGATCAAATACACGTTTTATAGCAGTTCCTTCCGCACTGTCGTTATTGGGTGTTCCGGTACCATGCAGGTTAATATAACTGATATCGGCAGGCTGCAGTCCGGCTTTTGCCAGGGCACCCTTCATGGCCATAAAAGAACCCGTGCCATCGGGCGATGAGGCGGTTTGATGAAAAGCATCATTACTATTATTGTAGCCGCTAAGGATACAATAAGCCTCCTTTTTGAGCGAACGCTTCACTTTTTCAGATACCAGCACCAGGTATCCTGCACCTTCGCCAAGGTTTAGGCCAGCACGGTTTTCGTCAAATGGTTTACAAAACTCTTTGTCGAGTATCATCAGCGTATTAAAGCCATTGAGCGTAAATTTTGTCAGCGAATCGGCACCGCCGGCTATAACCACATCGGCCAGATCGTTTTTGATAAGCCGGGCTCCATAAAATATAGCATTGGCAGATGATGAACATGCCGTACTAATAGTAGTTACGATATCATGGATACCCAGCTGACTGGCCACGATTTCGGTGATACTACCACATTCATGTTCATGTACATGGCGCAGTTTACCTTTGTTGTTATCGGCTAAAAAATCGACAAAAAAATCTTCGCTCTGGTCCATTCCACCTACAGTATTGGCGGAGACAAAACCAACACGCAATTGCTCAAGCGCAGGTATAGCAGCGTCGTCCAGAGCTTGTTTGGCAGCAACGCTGCTTAACAGTGACGTGCGACTACTATTTTCCGGAAGTCCGGTTAGTGCGATCAATTCATCATTGGTCAGTTTTACCTCAGCAACCGGCAGTTCACCCTTGTGGATAGTATCAAGTTTACTTATTTCCCCCATACCGGCTTCTTCGCGCTCGAATGCAGCCATATGCTCCTCTACATTATTTCCGATACTTGAAATAACCCCTAAACCGACTATATATACTGCTGAACTCATATTAATTGTAAACTCTTGACATGCATCTGATGCCTTGATCTTTACTGTTTATTTACGTCGATACGTTAAAAACGGATGCTGCCTTTTCGCTGTTAAATTCCAAAGCCAAACCTTCGGCCCTCTTTTCTACCAAATATAGTACTGCTTTAAAATCCCTTGCCATAAAATCTACCCAGCCACAAATACAGGCATCCAAAATATCATTATCCAGCAAATAATTAACCTGCTGAACGATAAAATTTGCGTCAAATTTTTCCTGAATATAAAAAGTATGCTCGCCCTTAAACCCGTGACGGATACAAATTTCTCCGATGACGATGTTCGGCAATGTGTATACGAACAAAGAAGGACTGGCAATTTCTTTGACCGATTGCCAATACCTGATATCATCATCAAGACTCGAATTCTTGTTAGCCAATACTAAGCCAACGCGCCCGGCCTGGTAGGCTGCTTGTTTAAAATCATCGGTTAATAAGAGTTCTGCAGCAAGCCAGCCCAGTTTAGCCAGGTTATCCATTTTATAAAACTTCGGATAATTAAAGCAAAAATGCTGATATAACGAAAGCATGAAAGCAGCTCCTTCTGAACCAACACCATCAAATAGCAGCTTTCCGTCTTTACGGACGAAGCCATTGCAGATACTGGAAGTGCTGGTTATAAAATGCGTTGCCGACAAAATTTTGATCCTTTGCTCCAAAAATAACCGATTATTTGCCAAAAACCACAGCAGCATTACATCCGCCAAAACCAGAGGCTGTCTTGATCAGGCTTTTTGCCCGAACCTGCATTTGCTGCGCAATCACATTTACCGGTCTGCTCACACCAATTTCATCAAATCCGGGAGTGGCCAGGAAAAGGCCCTCTTTAAGTGATTGAATCGAAATCACCGACTCGATCAAACCTGCGGCGCCAAGGGTATGACCGTAATAACCTTTCAGGCTATTCAGGGGTACACTTTCCAAACCGGCCAAAGCAATAGCATTGGCCTCCATTTCATCGTTATATGGTGTAGCCGTACCGTGTGCCGATATGAAATCAATCTCCCCCGCCGATAGCTTGGCGTCTTTCAGGGCAACTTTAATAGCATTTGCCAATTCCTGCCCTGTTCTTGATGGGCCCGATATGTGGTTAGCGTCGTTGCTTATCCCGGCTCCCAATACGCTAACATTGCCCTCGTGCTTTTTATCGGTCGATAAAATGATGGTTGCTGCGCCTTCACCCAAATTAAGACCGTCGCGGTTTTTATCAAAGGGGCGGCATCGTTGCGTACTTAATGCCTGAAATGATTGAAAGCCTGATAAAATAAATTCTGATATCAGATCTGCCCCAACAATTACCGCATGTTCATATTGCCCGGTTCGAAGCAGGCGCATGCCGGTGGTTACTGCAACCACGCCCGACACACATGCATTAGAAACAACAATTGGTTGATCCCTGAAGCCAAAGTGCTTTGCCACCAACTTCGCGGAACCTGATAAGCCTATCCTTTCCTGCAAAGCAGGACTCAGTGCCTCAGTTTCAAGCAGGCCGATATTTCCTTTGGTAGAAGAAATTATCAGTACTGTATTATCGTCAGTGCATGAAATCCCGCTGCGGTCAAGCGCATCCTTTACGGACACGATCATTAATTGTTCAAATTTTGTATAGCCGGAACTGCCAATTAAAAATTCGGTTGGTTCAAATAGAGCCGCAAAATATTGTCCGGATTTGTTGTGATACTCTTTTAGCGCTGTAGAATTTTGCTTAAGCCGCGCAAAGTTTTCCGCTGTAGTTTTTCCCAGCGGTGTAAATACGTTATCCGCGATCACATAAACATTCCGCATGCCCATTATCCTTCGCTTTTAACCACTACCTTCATTTC
Source organism: uncultured Mucilaginibacter sp. (assembly GCA_903887275.1). Classification (GTDB taxonomy): domain Bacteria; phylum Bacteroidota; class Bacteroidia; order Sphingobacteriales; family Sphingobacteriaceae; genus Mucilaginibacter. The sequence continues at coordinate 20,650 of CAISPD010000127.1, read as the reverse complement.
GCATTTAGCAAGCAGCCTGTTGTTCAACCAAACCTCGCCTGCCAATACAGATATCCCTAAAACCTGGGTTTGCACACTAATACTGGTAATGATCTCATCGCCAGATTCTGGAAGCATGAATACTTCAAAATTATTGACAGCACCAATATAACCGACGGCCACCGGCTTGCCTTCGGTACGGGCAACATAACCTGCCCGAAGAGCTGCTGTTTGCGCTATATTCTCCATCAACCCCGCCTCCTGAAATTGTTCTTCTTTCACAAAAACATTGTCGGCTTCAATCTTAAAACTACTTCTGGTAAGTTCTTCGTTACTCTCCAGTAATTTGCCCACCATTACAAATGGAGGTTTTTGCGGAATCAGGTCGATGATATACTCAATAGGAAGTGCCATATCAGGTATAAAGTCCTCCGTTAATGGACAGTACCTGCCCGGTGATGTAGGCTGAGTCTTTAGATGCAAAAAAAACAGCCGCATGTGCAACCTCTTCCGGTAAACCAAAGCGCCTTGCCGGTATCAGGGCTTTTAGTTCTTTTTCATCGAGCCCCTCGGTCATATCGGTTTTGATAAAGCCGGGTGCAAGTGCATTTACCGTGATACCCTGTCGTGCAACTTCCTGCGCCAATGCTTTGGTTGCACCAATAACGCCGGCTTTTGCGGCCGAATAATTAGTTTGTCCCGCCAATCCTTTGATACCCGACAGCGAAACTACGTTAATGATGCGCCCATATTTTCGGGTAATCATACCATGTAAAACCAGACGGGTCACGTAAAAGAAACTATCCAGGTTGGTATTGATCACGTCGGTCCATTGATCTTCTTCCATCCAGGCCAACAGGCTGTCGTTGCGAATCCCGGCATTGTTAACCAAAACTTCTATCTCTTTTTCGGGATTGGCTTCTATCCAGCCGCCTAATATCTCCTGTATCTTTACTTTATCCGAAACATCAAATGGTAATAGTTCGCCATCGCCACCCGCATGTCTGATTGCCTCCAACGTATGTTGTGCTTCGCTGAGGTTGCTCTTATAATTGATGAGGACCCGGTAACCTAATGAAGCCATTTTGAGGGCAATGGCTTTGCCAATACCCCTTGATCCGCCGGTTACCAGTGCATATTTCATTTTGTATCAAAATTAAATTTATCCGTATTCTCCAGAAAGTCTTTTACCAGGGCAATTTCTTTATACCGGGCTCCATCCTCCACAAATTTCGGGAATATCTGCCTTGCGGTGTCATACAATGATTTTGATACCGATGACAGACCGTCCTGGCATTCAAGATAATCAATAGCCTGCAAAATAGTTACCAGGTGGATAGCCAATACTTCGAATGAATTGTCGATAACCCGTTTGGTCATCAATGCCGCATTGCAGCCCATGCTTACAATATCCTGATTATCGTTATTGTTAGGGATACTATGCACATACATCGGGAAAGAAAGCGTTTGGTTTTCGGCTACAGTCGAAGTCGCAGTAAACTGCATACCCTGCATCCCGAAATTGAAGCCTAAAACGCCCAGGTTCACAAAAGGCGGCAATTTCTGGTTCAGTTTATTGTTAAGCAGATAGTTGAGCTGTCTTTCGCTCAGCATCGAGAGTTTGGTAATAGCGATCTTAAGCTTGTCCATTTCGAGCGAAACATAGTCGCCGTGGAAATTGCCTCCATGGAAAATATTATGATTCAGGTGATCGATCACCGGATTGTCGTTTACAGAATTAAGTTCATTGACCAGTACTTCGCCAGCCTGTGTAATTGTATCCAGTATCGGTCCCAGAACCTGTGTTACGCAGCGTAAAGAATAATATTCCTGCACTTTATCTTCAAACACTTCCTGGTCGAGATTATCCGGATTATAGAGATGTTCAGAACGGTCGCGGATCAGTTTGCTGTCTTTCAAAATTTCGCGCATCATACCGGCAATGGCGTTTTGTCCTTGATGATGCTTAACAATATTGAGTTCGTAAGAATAATGATCTCCAAAAGCCTGCACCACCTCATTGATCATCGCCGAGAACAAAACCGACCAGTTCAATAATTTTTTTGCCTGGATGATATTCAGCAGGCCAATGCCAGTCATGGCCGAGGTGCCATTTATTACTGCCAGCCCTTCGCGAATATGTATCGAAAGTGGTTTCAGATCAAAGCGGCTGAAAATTTCAGCGGTTGGGTATACCCCATCCTCAAACTGCACTTCGCCCTCTCCTATCAGTACCAAACCTAAATGGGCCAGCTGCACCAGGTCGCCGCTGGCGCCAACGCCACCATGCTCGTAGATACAAGGGCAAATATCATGGTTGATCATGTCGCGCAGCAGTTCTGTCAGTTCGGTATGAACGCCCGAGTGGGCTTTCATAAAACTATTCAGGCGGCTAACCATTAATGCCCGGGATAATTGCGCCGGCAATAATTTACCGCTGCCCGATGAATGACTGCGGATAAGGTTATACTGTAACTGCAGAATATTTTCTTCGCTTACCTTGTACTGAGCCATAGGCCCGAAACCGGTATTGATTCCGTAAATAAGCTTATTAGATGAAAATTGCTTTAAAAATTCAAAGCTATGCTTAACCTGTTCCTGCGTATTATGATCAAGGATCAATTCCTTGTGTTTGATGACCAGTTCAGCAAAATCGTCGAGAGAAAGTGTGCTTTGTCCAATTTGTATCATGGGCAAATTATAATGTTTTAACAGGTGTAGAAATAATGCGCTAAAGTAGGAAAATTAGTAGGAAGTCGGTATAAGTCGGGAAGTCCGCATAAGTCCGAAAGACAATTTTGGGTAGTATTTAACTGCCGGGGAGAATTGAATAAACCTGCAAACTTATTTTAGGAGGATACAAAGGTTAACCTACAATATCTTTCGGACTAAAAAATCTACCGCCGGTCAATAAACCTGATCGGTTTGCGGCTTGACTCGTTGAATTGAATTTTCTGGATCTCTTCGGCACTTACATATTTTATATGCGGACTTACGCGGAGCCGGGCTTGCAGGTAGGCGCGAATCCGGTGATCACATTCTTCGCTTTCTTCTGCCGGAACAACGTATAGCGATACCTGGTCGAGGCCGATCTCGTTGGCATAAACCTCCACAACAAAATCCAAAATTTCGTCGCGTTCACTCAAAATATCAAACAAAGCAGGAGGGTAAAGCGTGGTACCTTTAAATTTGATCATTTGCTTCTTGCGTCCCATTAATGAGGTTAAACGCAGCGTGGTACGGCCACAGGTACATGGCTCATCCACATACATACAAATGTCGCCTGTTTTATAACGGATCAGCGGCATGCCTTCCACACCCAGCGTAGTTATGGTTACCTCTCCGGGGGTGTTCGGATCCACAGATTTGTCATTGTCATCAAGCAATTCAACTATAACCAGTTCGGGCTGATGGTGTCCGCCTTTACCTGCAGAACATTCGGTAAATGCGGTTTGCATTTCGGTTGAGGCATAGGTTGAATAAAGTTTGATATCCCATGATTCGGTGATCTTTCTCCCTAAAATATTAAGCGAAAAATCAGGGTTCCGAATATTCTCACCGATACAGATCGCTTTTTTCACCGAGGTGTTATTGATATCAATATTATTCTCTCTGGCAAAGTTGATTAGTTTCAAAATAAAAGAAGGCACAGCTACGATGGCCGTGGGCTTCAGTCGCTGTATAGTTTCCCATTGCAAAGAAGGCACACCGGGCCCAAGGCGTATGATGCCCGCACCAATTTTGCGAATACCCGAATAATAGGCGATACCCGCCATAAATTGCCGGTCGAGGGTAAGCATCAATTGGTAAATATCTTCTTTGGTACCATCGGCACACAGAAATGAATGGTATTCGTTATTCGCCAAACGATCGAGATCGTTTTCTGTTAATGCAATGGTAACAGGTCCGCCCAAAGTTCCGGATGTTGAGGTATATTCAACAATATCTTCGGCGGTTACGCATAGGAAATCGTTATTTCTTTTTTGCAGATCGTCTTTTTCGGTAGTAGGTATGCGGGTCAGATCGGCCAGCGTTTTTATCGAGTCAATATTGATCTGATGCTGTTCAAATAGTTCGCGGTAATAAGGCGAGCGCAATGATACATAACGCAATAGCTCCTGCAATTTTTCTTCCTGCATCAAAGTTATTCGGTCATCCTGCTGATATATTTGCCTGGTATCTGCCATTACTTTGCTAAATTGGGCATATTGTTGCTTTCAAATGTAGTAAAAATGATCAATGCATATCAGCCGCCTGAAACCAGTCGGCTTATTTATTACAACCGATACATCGATAATATCGTATATCAAATCATGGGAAAAAGCAAAGGTTTATTATTCGTATTGGGATTTCTGTTTTTGAGCGAAGTTGCTAAGGCTGCCGATACTACCCGGTATCGCGACCAGCTTTTTGCTGATGTGAAAATTACTTCAAATATCAATTATGATACAAACCCAACAGATGCAAAAGCATACCTGGCAGATATTTATCAACCTGCCGGCGACCAGGCAAACAACCGACCTCTGATCATATGGATGCATGGCGGTGCATTTAAATTTGGCAGCAAAGATGCCAAAAGTATAAAGCTTTGGTGCAATACTTTCGCAAGGCGCGGCTATGTGTGTGCAGCCATCAACTACCGTTTAAGTAAAAAGAATCCGCTTTTGCACCATGACGAGTTATTAAAGGGCTGCTATAACGGGATGATTGATGCCAAAAAAGCCATTCAATACTTCCGCGAGAACGCTTCAAAATATGGCATCGACCCGGAAAGGATCATTCTGGCCGGCAACTCATCCGGCGGGATGATCGCCGTTCAAACCGCCTTTGTTTCGAACGCCGGTTTTGTAAAAACAGCTGCACTGGCACCCGAATCGGAGGGCGCACAATCCAATGATCTGCCGCATATTGCAGCGGTAGTAAACTTATGGGGAGCCATATTTAACCGCGACTGGCTAAAAAATGCCGGTGTACCCATTGTATGTATCCTGGGCGATAAAGACGGGATAGTACCGCCCAAACACCGAAATAATTCGCTATTCGGTGGAATAGATATACATACTACAGCCGATTCGATCCATCTGACCAACGAATTAAAAGTATATCAAGGCTATTCGCACGAACTCGAAAAACACTTCAATCCCTTTTTTATGCCGCACGATGGCACCGAACAGCGTTGGCTGGATGCCGGCGAATTTATAGCGGCTTTCCTTTATAAAAATGTAATCCTCTCAAAAATTAACTAACGTATCGCTTCCGATATTTGATCCATGCAAACCTTCTGCTTTATCATTTGTTGCAGGTAAAACTGCATAATAAATACAAAATGAAAATTAACACCACTTGGAAATTCCTTTGCCTGCTAACCATCATTACACTTGGTATGGCAACAGCTGTGGCAGCCGCACCTTTACAGGAAAGACACCGCAGGCACCGTCATTATAAACATCACAGGCTGCCGCCGCCCCATCGTCCGCGTTTGGTAATACACCTGCCTCCTCCGCCACCTCCGCCACCGAGACCCTGATTATTGGTAACAATTTATTGTCGCATAAACCGTTAAAGATTTTTAATAGTAGCTTAGCATCATAAATTCAAAATCATGAAATCCAGTAAGATCTTTATAGCAGCGCTGGGTATATTCAGCCTGCAATTAACAACTGCATCTGCAGCAAAGCCTGCTGTTGTTAGCGCGCAAACCAAGCTATCGGAAACCACAGCCGCTGCACCGAAAAAAACGGAACATCATCATCGTCATCATATGCGTCACCGTCCGCATCGGCATAAAAAATAATAGCTTGACTAGTCCTAATAAAAGTTGACTGATTATTTTTTTATGCGTTATACATTTCGCTGTAATACTCGTCAGCCATCCTGCCCGCCTCAAAAGCCGGACTGACATCTTTGGCGGCCTGCTTGATGATAGCAACCCATTTTTTAGGATCATTATAATAGGTTGGCCTGATGGTATTTTCAAGAATATCTAACAAGCTGGCAGCTTCTATATGGTCCTTTTCAGGATATTGTATATGATCATCTGCCGGAGGAATAACAAAGGCGTTTTCATTGTCTTTGGCAAATTCAGGCACCCATCCGTCAGGTAAGGAAAAATTGATACTGGCGTTCATTGCTGCAGTCATACCACTGGTACCCGAGGCTTCGCGGTACATGCGTGGATTATTCAGCCAAACGTCCGATCCTTTTTTCAGAATTGCCGACAAGCCCAATTCATATCCGGTCAATACAGCACAATTAGCAAATGGCCATACTTTGTGGATCAAATGGTTGAATTGGCTGATCGCACCATAGTCTTCCGGATAAGGTTTACCTGCCCAGATCAACTGTATCGGCATTTCACTGTTGTATACCAGCCGGATAAACCGATCCCAATCATAGGTCATCAGGTCGGCCCTTTTATATTCGGCGAAACGACGGGCCCATACTATGGTTAAAACATCCGGGTCAAAAAGCTTACCGCACTGATTTGCTACGAGTTTAAAGAGCTTCTTTTTAAGCTCTTTTTTACGTTTGATGATGGCATCATCATCATTATTTGCAAAAGCAATCTCCAGTTTTTCGTCTTTCCAATAGGTCTTATTTTGTGCATTGGTGATCGATGATATCTCGCAGATACCCGGGTTCTGACTCCACATATCACGCGAAACCTCGCCATGCAGCTTAGAAACGCCATTTGCTTTTTTGGCGAATTTTAAGGCCGCCAGGGTATAATTGAGTGAAAAGGCATCAGTATCCAATATCCTTCTTACCTCGTCTACCGGTGTGCCATAAAAAAACGACATCTTTTCTAACAGGTCAACCCGATGCTCCTCGTTACCGGCGGCTTCGGGCGTATGTGTCGTGAAAACCACATGTTTCCTTACCTCTGCCATGCTCTTGTATTTTTGATAGAGGTAAAAATTGAGGGGCAGGGAATGCCCTTCATTCATATGATAAATATCAATATTCAAACCTAATTTGTCAATCAGCATGGCGCCACCTATACCCAGGATAATGGATTGAGCTATGCGGGTAGACTCGGTTGAATCATATAATTTATAGCTGATGGAACGCGACTGCTCATCGTTCTCGTTCAGGTTGGTGGTCAGTAAAAAAATTGGTGCCGACCCAAATACTTTTGGCCGCAACAGAAAAGCCCTAACCCAAACCGGCGAATCGTGTACAGGTACAACAAACATGATACCGGTATCTTCCAGAAACGAATACCCTTTTTCAATAAAAGTTGGTTTCATGTCGGCATTCAAATCCCGCCATTGGTCGTAATAACCGTATTTCCAGAGCATACCAATGCCTATTACGTTTTGTTTCAGCTCATAAGCGCTGCGCGTATGCGATCCTGCAAGGAAGCCAAGGCCCCCGCTATAGATCTTTAAGGCCTGGTCAATTGCAAACTCCATACTGAAGTAAGCTACTGATTTTTTATATTTTGGATCGGGTTCATACCCGAAAATTTCGTCTCTTGTCATGTATCAATTTTTTTGAAATATAGTAAAAGTCGGATTATTGGTTTCAAAGAAAATAATTTTTAGCGACCTGATGCCCAAAAAATGGCATTGCTGAATATCCTTTTATAAACATCATCATCAAACAAAACTGGCGAGTGTCCCATAAAAATATAGATGTTTCGTGCCTTTACATGCTCGTTGGACCAGATAACCGGGTGATCACCCATTTTTACAGGAGAGTTTGGTTGATAGGTTTTTTCATCAACACTGGCCAAAACATGCACGCCCGGCCGCGGACTTTTATCATAAGTATAAAACTCTTCCTGTTTTACGGTAAAGGATGCTGGTACTCCATGCATGACCGGGTGCCGGGTATCTTCAACATTAACCTGTGCCTGCACAAAGGTGGCGATATAATCTTTCCAGCGAATTGCACCCATAAATCCACTGAACCAATCCCACATGGCATAGCCATCAAATTCGCCAAGCAGACTGGCATGATGAAAGCCTATCCAACCGCCACCACCTTCTTCAATATATTTGATAAATGCTGCAGCAGCTTTGGGTTCCCATCCATAAGGAGGGTAATCGAGCTGAATGAACAGCTGGTAATTTTGCAGTAGTGAATCGTTGATTTTTTTTGTGTCCTGAAAATAATCGACCTGGAAATTACTGTCAGCTGCCAATTTATTCAGCCATTGCTTTGCTGCACTTGAATAGGCGACGTGATGTCCCCCGTTATCGTACAAAACCAGCGCCCGAAACCTGGAATGATGCTGCTGCGCCAAGCCATGCAGCCAAAAGGCCGAAAACAACAGGATTAAACTACTGATCTTCTTCATGGTAAGTGCCATCAAAGGTAGAATTTTGATTAATAACGGCTCTAACATCCTAAATAATTTGAAACGCTGTTGTATTCCACGAAAAACAATATTTTTATAGGCTATGCCTGCACCATCGCTTAACAAAAAGATGCGTCTGCTGCCGCTTATTGCGGTTATTTTCTTTACCGTATCGGGCGGGCCCTACGGACTTGAACCACTATTAAAATATGCGGGCGGGCATGGCATATTGCTCGTTTTGCTGATAACGCCTATTTTATGGGATATCCCCGCCATTTTCACCGTGCTCGAACTGAATAGCATGATGCCTGTTGAAGGTGGCTATTACCGATGGGTGAAACATGCACTGGGTACCCGCTGGGGCTTTTTTGAAGGCTGGTGGACCTGGCTCTATACCTTTTGCGATCTGGCAATTTACCCCGTTTATATTGTCACCTATGCTACTTTTTTCTTCCCGGGTATTGGAGCCTATAAAATTGAGTTGTGCCTTTTTATCATCTGGACCTCGGCTGCGCTGAATTTCTTCGGCATAAATCCTGTTGGCCGTATATCCATATTATTAGGGATAGTTGTACTCATCCCGCTCATATTGTTGATCGGACATTTTTTTTACCAAGATCATGCACCTATTGTATTGCCTTCACCGTCACTTAAAGGAATAACTTTTCCCTCACTTGGTATGGCCATGTATATCGTAATGTGGAATTGCCTGGGCTGGGACAATGTTACCACCTATGCCGGCGAAGTAGAAAAACCGGTACGTTCTTATATGATCTCGATATTTACCGCATTCGCCATGGTTGTGGTCATCTACCTGCTGATCATGATCACTGCACAACAGTCACATATAGATCCGAACATGCTTGAACAGGAGGGATTTCCAGCACTTGGAGTTCTGATTGGCGGAAAATGGCTTGGTACACTAATAGCTATTGGCGGTATGGCCAGTTACCTGGGTATTTATACTTCAGTTTTGTTATCTGTTTCGCGTGTCCCCAAGGTTATGGCTGATGATAAACTATTGCCGCGATGGTTTGATAAACTGCATCCCAAATATCAAACGCCTTATATTTCTATTTTGACCTGCTCGCTTGTGGTAAGTGGTATGGTACTTTGGAAATTTGAAGAACTTATCGTTATTGATGTTATTGTTTATGGTGCCGGTTTATTTTTGGAATATATTGCCCTGATCCGCCTGCGGGTAATTGAGCCCGACCGGCACCGACCCTTCCGTATCAGGTTGCCTCTGGCTGCTTTATGTGTTTTGCTTATTCTGCCTGCCAGTGTCTATGTTATCGCATTGTCGGGCGCCCTAAGCTCGGGCGAGGGGGGCGCAAAACCTGCATTTTTTGCCATCGGCCTATTGGCTACTGCGCAAATTGGCTGGTGGTTGATCCGCTGGAAAGTTAAGAAACAGGCAAGCAAACTTTAAGGAAACCGGTCAAAGTCTGGCTTTGCAAAACATTAGCTGGCAAGTTGTAATAAAATCTTTATTGATTCCCATTCTTTATATTAATTGTCATTTATACAATTTATTTTTAATTTTAGCGGACCAATTAACCAGCCATGAAAAAATATAGATCGGGATCGAAAACCTTAATGCTGCTGATACTTGTAATTTCTGCTTTTGCAGTTAGGGCACAAGGCCGACGCACCGGCAAACCGGGGCAGGCTTTTGAGGTTCAAATTACGCCCTATAAAACTACGATGAAGGCCGATGGACGGGATACCGTTCTTATTGCCGTAAAGATAATAGACATTGAGGGCAATACAGTAAATAATACCAATAACCTGGTCAGCTTTACTGCAGTAGGTAAAGGAAAGATCATCCGAATCAGCAGTGCTGATGGGCAAACCCTGAAGGCCCCGGTCAACGGGCAATGGCAATTACCCGCATATCATGGCGAATGCGAAGTGATCCTGCAAACTACTACAGCAAGGGGAGCGATCCGCTTCGAAGCAAAATCGGATAGTTTATGGACAGGCTCAACGGATATTGAAGCCGTTTGGCCCGGTACCGCACACCCGGTTACCCGGGTTAATTATATACCCCAAAAAGTAAAGGGGAAGATTTTAGGAGCTGATATCTCTTTTTTACCCGAACTGGAAGATAAGGGCATCCGGTTCTCAGATAATGGGATACCAAAAGATGCGATACAAATTTTAAAAGAACATGGCTTCAATTACATCCGCCTTCGTATTTTCAATGATCCGGCGGCAACAGCCGGATATGCACCAGGCAAAGGCTTTTGCGATCTGGAGCATACCAAAGCGATGGCAAAACGGATCAAAGCGGCCGGGCTGAAGCTTTTGCTCGACTTTCATTACAGTGATACCTGGGCCGACCCAGGCAAACAATTTAAACCCGCAGCCTGGTCAGGAGAAGATTTTAATAGTTTAAAGCAATCCGTTTATGATTTTACACTGAAGGTTATGCGCCAACTTAAGGATCAGGGCACTGCACCCGATATGGTACAAGTTGGTAACGAGATCAATCATGGTATGTTATGGCCCGATGGTAATATCAATAACCTCGATAGTCTGTCGCAATTAATTTATGCCGGCATCAAAGGAGTTAAAGCGATCAATGCACATACCCCCATCATGCTGCATATAGCTTTGGGCGGTCAGAATTCTGAGTCGCGATTTTTTCTTGATGCAATGGCTGCACGTAAAGTACCATTTGATGTTATCGGACTTTCCTATTATCCCAAATGGCATGGCACGCTGGCCGACCTGAAAAATAATATGGCCGACCTTGCTTCGCGTTACCCCCAACAAGTGATGGTTGCCGAATATACCCAACTGAAACGCGAAGTAAACGACATAGCGTTTACCGTTCCGGGAAGTAAAGGCCTCGGGACTTTTATATGGGAACCGCTGAGCACCTGGGAACAATTTTTTGATGCCGATGGCAAAACCAACAAGCTGATCAATGTTTATCTGGATATAGCTGGAAAATACGGAATTCAGTAGTTGAGGCACTGGTACAAATGTGCATATAGCGTATATAAATGATATTTTACTGCAAATAGGTACAAGGTAGGGGCAAACTTAATTTTATCAAAAGTGTTAATCCATTGTATTAATACCGAACAATGAAATTAACCTATATATCCACCTACCCACCGCGTGAATGTGGCCTTGCTACCTTTAACAGGAGCCTGATCAATGCTATCAACTTAAATTTTGGTGATAAGCAGCCACAGACAACCGTAGTTGCCATTAACGCCGATTCAAGCGATGAACTGGTCTATCCACCGGAAGTTAAAATGTTGATCAGGCAACAGGTAATTGAGGATTATACCGAGGTTGCTGAAAGGATAAATGCCAGTAACTGCGATGCCTGTATTTTGCAGCATGAGTTCGGCATTTATGGTGGCAATGATGGCATTTATGTGCTTTCACTCATCAGGCAATTAGCAAAACCGTTGATCGCTATACTGCATACAGTTTTGGAACGGCCTTCCTACCAGCAAAAGATCATTCTGCAGAGCATAGCCCGAAAATCGGACAAGATCGTAGTAATGGGAAAGACTGCCATAAAGCTGCTCATAAACATTTACGGCGTTCCGCGAAAAAAAATAAGCTATATTGAACATGGTGCCCCCGATCTGGAGGCCCCGGTGATCAACCCGGTAAAACGGGATATCTTGTTCAGGGATCGCAAAACGCTATTGACATTCGGGCTTATCAGTCGCAATAAAGGACTCGAAACCGTGATTCAGGCTTTACCAAAAATTGTTGAGCGTCATCCGGATGTACTGTATGTAGTTTTAGGAGCCACACACCCGGGGATAGTTAAAAAATCGGGAGAAGAGTATAGAGAATACCTGATAGCCCTTGCCGAAAAACTCGGCGTAAGTAAAAACATTGCTTTTGTTAATAGCTTTGTTAGCGAAGAAGACCTGATCAATTACCTTTCGGCTGCGGATATTTATGTGTCACCTTACCTGCATGAAGCACAGATCACCAGCGGAACTTTGGCTTATGCCGTAGGTGCAGGTTCGGCCATAGTTGCTACACCCTACTGGCATGCTAAAGAGATATTAGATAATGGCAGGGGTAGACTTTTTGATTTCAAAGATGAATCGGCACTGGCTAACATCGTTATTGAATTATTGGACGATGAAGAAAAGTTGCTTGTTATCAAAAATAAAGCATATCAATACGGACTTGGGTTAAGATGGCCGGCTATAGGCAAAAATTATATAGATGTGATCAGGGAAGTGATCGACAACCCGGATCAGGGAGAACGATTGTTGAGCTGGATCACCGATCCGGAGTTGATGCCTGAGTTCAGCCTTGATTATGTACAGTTTCTGACCAATGATATAGGTATTATCCAGCATGCTAAATATGGCATTCCAAACTGGAAAGAAGGGTATTGCATAGATGATAACTCGAGAGCCCTTTTAATGGCCTTGATGGCACACCAGTTGGGTTATGACGAAGCACTGGAGCTGATGCCGGCCTACTTAAGCTTTATCCTTTATATGCAAACTGAAGATGGCAACTTCAGGAATTTTTTAGACTATAAACACGAATACCTCGACAAAAAAGGCTCGGAAGATGCATTTGGCCGAACAATTTGGGCACTTGGTTACCTGGTCAGGTTTGCGCATAATAATTCGGGCAGCAGGTTCGGAGAGGACCTATTTCGCAAAGCCCTGCCCAATTTTAAAAATCTGAGCCATTTACGCGGTATCAGTAATACGATCATAGGACTTACCTATTATTTGAAAGAACATCCTTCAGATAAAGAATCTATTGACGCATTGAACCACCTTACAGGTGTTTTGGTCAACGCCTATGAACGGTCGAGCAGTAAGCGATGGCGATGGTTTGAAGAATACCTTACCTACGACAATGCGATTTTACCTCTGGCGCTAATGCATTCGGTTGAACTTACCCGGGATACGAATACGCTTAACATTGCTTTGGAATCAATGCGCTTTCTGGAGAATGCTACATTGGGTGCAAGCTACTTTAACCCGGTTGGCAATGATGGCTGGTACTCGGTTGATGGCAAACTACCCTCATACGATCAGCAGGCCATAGATAGCATGGCCATGGTATTGATGTATGCTCAGACACATCGCTTAACTAACGATACCCAATACCTGGAAAAACAATTCTTTGTGTACTCCTGGTTCCTTGGCGAAAACTCACTTTGCGTGCCGGTATATGACCGCGAGACCAAGGGCTGTTGCGATGGTTTGAATCCTGTTGGCATTAACCTGAACCAGGGAGCCGAAAGCACGCTGGCTTATCTGATTTCGCACCTGGCAGTTTTGCAATCATTTAAGAGCAACAAGATCAATATATACCAGCAGGCCGATCATCAGCAAACCACCTTAAAATAAAACCAGGCATCAGGGCCTGGCATCAGCCTTTATTTTATCCAAAAGTGCATTCAGATCGATCGTAGCAAAGGACGACGAATAGTCGGACAAACCGTAGGGCAACAACAGCTTTCCGTTATTGAGTATCCCTCCGCATGAGTAAACTACATTGGGAACATACCCTTCACGTTCATCCATTGTCGGAGCCAATAAAGGTTCTCTCAGGCGACCTATTTCTATCGACGGATCATCCAGGTCGAATAAGCCTGCTCCTAAAACATATTTACGCATGGGGCCCACACCATGCGTAACAATCAGCCAGCCATCCGGAGTTTCGATTGGTGATCCGCAATTGCCTAATTGTACAAACTCCCATGGATAGATAGGCTTTTGCAGCAATTTAGGATTTTCCCACAGATTGATATCATTGGAGTACATCAAATAGTTATTGCATCCGTCAACCCGCGAAAGCATGGCGTATTTACCCTGGATTTTCCGCGGAAAAAGCGCTAAGCCTTTATTTTTGGCACCAGCACCATGCAGGGGTCGTATACCAAAATCATAAAAGTCTTTGGTTTGCAAAAGTTTCGGCATAATCAGCGCTCCATCAAAAGCAGTATAGGTTGCATAATAAACAACCGAGCCATCTTCGTCTACAAAGCGAACAAACCGGGCATCCTCAACTCCTTTTCGTTCCAGTTCTGACAGGGGAAATATGACGCGATCGGAAATATCAGTATCGAGCGAAAAGCTGATATTACTGTAGGAGTCTGATAGCCAAAGTACCTTTTCGAGTTCGGTTTTTACGGTGTCATCAGGCTCGCAATTCTGCATATCAATAACAACACGCTGAAGCGTATCGTAATCAAACTTATCTTTCATTCTTGCCTTTAAAGCTTTTACTACTTTTTTATCGATCCGTGCAGTAACGATCTTCTCAAAAAACAACTCCTTTTCAAATGGTGTATCATGTATCATTTCCGCCTCATCAACATAATTTCCTACAGGCAAAATATTGATGTTATTGTCTTTGTCGATAATAGCTCGCCGGAAAGCAATAGAAGAAATATGGCCCTCGCCTACCGCCCTGAAACTGATAATAATGCGCTTTTGCCCAACTTCAAGGTCCATCTGATCGGGGTCCTCCACCATCGATGGGTTAAAAAACGCCGCTGATTCGATCGAGTATTCATGCGTAAAATATGATCCCAGCAAAAGGCGCTGCCAGTGGTTCAAATCGTTTAAATGAATACCCATGCTATCGGTAAAAGGCTTAAGACGGTTACAATTGCGATACAAAATGCGCGTTATATTTCGATGCCTTTTTGAAAATTCCTGCAATAAGGGCGACACCAGGTCAAATACTTCCTCGTGGCTCAATTGAAGAACCCGGGCTATCAGATCTTTGCCCCTTTGCTCCCCATTAAAAAAATACCTCGCTATAACTCGTTTGGAATCAGGAAATACTTTGACTGCGTGACGTTCGACATGGATTCGCATAAAAAATTATTAAGTAAGTATTTAAATTGCAGGTAACCTGAATGGGGCTTTATCAGTTACACCTAAACAAAGTAGAAGTGAACACATTTAATCAGATGGCCGCGGGCATTATCATTTACCGGTTTCGTGTTCGGTGTCTTCGATATAATAGATGCTGCCAATATATATCCCGTTTTCTACGGCCAGCTTTAGTTTGGTACTTTCTAATATCTCTTTATGCCCAGACTCTCCCGAAGGCAATGAAAGGTAATAGATCACATTGTCGGTCTCGTTATTAAAAAATTTATAGCGCTTTGGTTCCGTGATCATTTTGCTGATTTTTAAATGAATTCCCTATCGGTTTGGCAAAAAATATGGATAGACTACCAGTGTCTATACCTATAGATTACAATCGAAAATGGAATATGTTCTGCTTGTCAATTGATTTAGAACGGTCAAGCCTAATAAGCCAAAAATGTTAATGAAAAAGCAAAATAAGGCTTAATTGGAAAGGTAGTTTAAGGCAGCTAATAGCAAGTGTTGCGAAAAACGAATGGAATAATTGCCATGATCGGCAAAAAATTTTGAAAATTTGGATGCCTTCCCTATCAGCGTAGATAAGGCATCCAAATACCTGTTGAATCAGGGATCATTGCAGGCTAAGCCACTTCTTACGCACCAATAATTGCTGCGCAGTAGCCTGATCCAATGCTTCAATTTTGTATTTTATCTGATTCTTTTTTAACAAAGTTATGGGTAAAGATAGCGGCAAACCGTCGCGCAAAACCGAAATGATGACTTTATCGCCCGGCTTTTTTGTACTTATTACAGCATTCAGGTCGGTCACCTTAACGGAATCGATAGCGGTAATTTCGTCATTCACATTGATACCGTCTATCCAGGCAGCGCTGTTGCGGGCAACCGAACCAACTAATAGCTTTCCGTTATTGGATGCAATACCCACTCCTAAAGCTGCATCATTATTACCTGCAAGTTCGTCTGTAAGGTGATAACCAGCCAGGTTAAGGTATTTTTCGTAATCAACATCATCAAGGCCGTTAACGTATTTGGCATAGATATCATCAAGCGATTTACCTGCAAACTTTTCAACTCCGGCTTTAAATTCGGCATCGGTATAACCCCTGCTTTTGCCTTTGTAATAGGTTTCGTACATATAACGCATCACGTCATCCAGGCTATATTTACCTTTTGATTCGTGGATGATCTCCAGGTCAAAAAGCAATGCTATGATCGAACCTTTATTGTAGTAAGAAATTGTAACATTATTGGTATTCTCATTGGGGCGGTAAAGTTTGATCCAGGCATCAAAACTGGCCTCGGCCAATGATTGTACCCTCGAACCCGGCGCATTCTGCACATAATTTATATCAGCAGCCAGGGCTTCCAGGTAAGTTTGCGGCGGATAAAGCTGGGTGCGGCGAACTACAATGTCCTGATAATAGGCCGTGAAGCCTTCGGCTATCCAAAGGTTGGTCGTATAGTTTTCATTATCGTAATCAAACGGACCGAGGGCAATAGGCCGAAGTCGTTTTACATTCCACAAATGAAAATGCTCGTGCGCAACCAGCTCCAGAAAACCCTGGTAACCTTTGTCGCTGGCATAGTTATCGCGCGATGCCCCTAAAACGCAGGAGCTCAGGTGCTCAAGACCGCCTCCGCCACGTGAGGTATTGTGAACAATAAACACATACCGCTTGTTGGGGTTTTCGCCATATATGGCAACTTCATGCCGAATGATATTTGCCAGGTCAGTTTTCAGACGCTCAGGATCATAATTACCGCCACCACTCATGGCAATTTGGTAATGCACCCCATCTACATTAAACTCAATCACATCCTGTGTGCCTATTTCAATCGGCGAATCGAACAAAATGTCGTAGTCGGGTGATTGCAGGGTAAACGGATCTCCATTTACAGGCTCAAGGCTGGTTGAAACTTTGGTCCAACCTTTATAAGGAACAATGTGAACGGTTGAGGGCTGATGGAGCAATCCATCCGGATACATAAATATGCTGGTACTTGACAAAAACGCATGGGCGGCATCGATATAGCTGGTACGTACCGATAACTCAAAAGCGTAAACCTTGTATTTAACGGTAATTGACGAATGGTTTTCAGTATTAATGCGCCAGGTGTTCCTGCGTACCTTTTCCGAACTGATGGCTTTGCCTGCTGATCCGGCAGAAAATGACTCGACATTTTTGGCGAATTCCCGCACCAGATACGAACCGGGTGTCCACACCGGCATTTTCAGATCGACAAATTTTTGATCAAGGCCGGTAATATTCATCTCCACTTCGGCATAATGTGCCTGCGCCTCGGGGAAAGTAACTGTATAGGATATTTTAATATTATTTGCGGGTTTGCCGGAGGCTGAACTCATGGTATAAAAGATTAAACAAAAAATTGCGGCCAGGATTCTTGATTTCATAGGGGCAATTTAAAAAATTAAAGAAAGTATTTGACTGTAACCCTTAAAAATGGGTGTAAAATGGTCGATACATGAATAAAATGTCAATTCAAACATTTGAGACAAAACAAATAAAAAACCCACACAGTTCGTTTTTATTTTTAGAAAAGCTATTTTTGAAGTGAATGTCAAATCGTTATAATACCTGCTTGCTGATCGATGACAATTACATTGATAATTTCGTCACGCGGCGTATCCTGGAAGGAAGCAACTTTGCCGACCATGTAGTGGTTAGTCAATCAGCTACCGAAGCCATCCAATTGCTGCAGTCGGGAAGTGTAAAACCCGATGTTATTTTCCTGGATATCCGTATGCCTTTGATGGGTGGATTCGAATTTTTACAGGAATACGAAAAACTTGATATTGCAGGAAAATCGAATATTAAGATTTTTATGCTTTCGTCGTCACTCGACCCAGCCGATATGAAAAAGTCGGTCAACAATAAATTCATTACCCAGTTTATACATAAACCGCTTACACAAAAAGCGCTTGATGAGATAAATTCATGATATTAGTTGCTGACAGCGGCTCGTCAAAAACCGACTGGCTGCTTGCTGTACCCGGAAAAGATCCTATCCCATTCAGAACAGGTGGACTGAACCCCTACTTCCTTACCGAAAAGGAAATGGTTAAAATTTTGCATGACCAGGGTGCCGAAATGGTAAAATATGCAAATGATATTGACGAGATCTACTTTTTTGGGGCAGGTTGCTCCAGTCCAGACAGGCACGAGATCGTATCCAATGCCGTTAGTCATTTATTTCCCAAAGCCTATATCAGTGTTGACAGCGATCTGTTAGGTGGAGCCTATGCTACCTGCGGATATGAAAAGGGTTTGTGCTGCGTATTGGGTACCGGTTCAAATATATCCTATTTCGATGGTGAAGATATCCATGCAGGCAAACACGGGCTTGGCTATATTTTAGGTGATGAAGGCTCGGGCTCCTGGTTTGGAAAGGCGTTGATCACCGACTACCTCTACGGTAATATGCCCGATGAAATTGCTAAACAGTTCAGCGCAGAATACCCTATCGACAAGGAAGCAGTTATCAATAACGTTTATCAAAAGCCAGGCGGGAATTTTTATCTCGCCTCATTCGCGAAATTTTTAGGAAAGATCAGGGATACGGTATATGGTCAGAATTTATTGGCGCAAGGATTTCTCGAATTTATAGAAACTAATATCAAATCTTACCCTCAATACCATAAATACAAGTGCCACTTCGTTGGTTCAATGGCCTATGTTTTTGCAGATGAGCTAACGCGCCTTTGCGAAAGTAATGAGATCCATGTCGGCAAGATCATCCGTAAGCCGATCAACGATCTGGCACAGTTTATCATCAACCGTAACGCTGCTACGCTGTAGCCGGATTTTTCTTTCTCCTGATCGATTTTAATTTGATCGCAGCAATTATAGTTATTCCAACTAAGGCGAACAGGCTCGCTGCCTTTGCAATATAATCGCCATGTAACACATAGTAAGTAAGACTTGAGTTGAGGTTGATCTCTTGCTTGATGGCTGTTCTTGTCCACCATTTGGTTTGTTGAACAATGTCGCCACGCTGGTTAATAAATGCTGATATACCGGTATTGGCCGCACGGCAAACCCAGCGTCGTGTTTCAATGGCCCGTAGTTTTGCATAATCGAGATGCTGGTCCTTTCCTTCGGTATTACCCCACCAGGCGTCATCCGTAATAACTGCGATAAACTGACCACCTTTATGAACGCTGGTACCCAGCCATTCGCCCCAGATCGATTCATAACAAATTGCAGGGCTTACCCCTATACCGCTTTGCGAATAAAAAACCGAGGGCTCGTCCTGCGTGCCATAGTTACCGGTAGCACCGCCAAGGTGTTCAAATACCGGCTTTAGAAATGATAGGGCATCACCAAATGGCATCGACTCGGCACCGGGGACAAGTTTCGACTTGTGATAAACCTGAACCTCGGCTGAATTTTCAATGTTGATCGCTGAATTAAAGCGATCGTAAAATTGGTTGCCCTGCGGATCATAGGGGGTAGCAGTATTGGTGGCTCGCGAATTATATACCTTAAAAGTTTCGGCACCGGTAAGCACATTGCCGTTTTTGTATTTTCCGAGGAAATGCTGAATGTCCAAAAAATTATTGTTAACACGGATCCCATCTTCGTTAATGGGTTCGGGAATGGCAGTTTCAGGCCAGATAAAAAACTCTGTATTATGCTGGCCAAGCGAATCAGAAAGCTGAGATAATATCCCAATTTGCTGCTTAAACGACATGGTACCCTGTTTTAAATAAGGGTCGATATTGGGCTGAACAACTACGATGTTAGATGGATTTACCTCTTCATGATATCCACGATACCGGTAAAGTGAATAGGCAATTGGCAAAAGTATGATCAACCCAAATGCCAGTATCTGTTTAAGCCTGGTAACTTTCGCCCTTGGGCGGTGCATGCTGCTATAAACCAGAAACGCAAATATATTAACTACCCATATCCATAGCGTGCCACCATATACACCCGTAAACTCGTACCACTGTACCCATTTATGTTGCACGG
Organism: uncultured Mucilaginibacter sp.; assembly: GCA_903887275.1. Classification (GTDB taxonomy): domain Bacteria; phylum Bacteroidota; class Bacteroidia; order Sphingobacteriales; family Sphingobacteriaceae; genus Mucilaginibacter. Next base: position 509 of record CAISPD010000127.1, on the reverse strand, counting down.
CAAATCCGTTGCCCAGCGTCATCCATGGGAAATTAAGGTCCCAGGTTTGGTTAAGGTATTCGTAGCCTGTCCAAAAACAAACCAATCCCAAAAAGGCTAAATTACGTTTTGTGAGGCGGCGCAGGCGATAATAAAGCCAGCAGCAGGTTGACATCAGCAGCGGAGCCAGCGAATAAGGAATAATTGCAACCGGCAGCACCCAATTTGAATCGCCCTCCTTCAGTGCATTAAAAACCCAGTAAACGGAGAGTACATTCCAGGTAAAAAAGCCGATAAAAGTGGTCCAGAAAATTTTCTTACCTTTTCTTACCGACTCAGATTGAATGATATTTTCCATGGCTACCAACAAAGGCACAAAGCCAATGAATAGCAGGAAAGTAGTATAAGGCATCGGTGGCCAGGCCAACCAAAGCATCAGGCCCGACAAAACGGAAAGCGAAATATTTCTTTTCATCAAATTTCTTTAATTTTCTGATTCTGCTGCAGCCGATTTAGGAGAATATCCTGCT
>CAISPD010000126.1 GCA_903887275.1 uncultured Mucilaginibacter sp. | reverse complement strand
TGATCTGGGCAGGTATTTGGCCGCTTGCCTTGGATAGACTTGGAAGCCACCTTAAACTTGGTGCATCTGTATTGATTATGGGGCTTAGCGGGAACGCCATCGTTCCATTATTTTATGGTTACCTGGCAGACAGGTATGATCTACGGACCGGTTACTGGGTTTTATTACCCTGCTATATTTTTCTTGTTTTCTATTCCTTTTATGGTTATAGGATAAAAAAATGGACTTTTTCTTAAAAAATATTTAAATAATGAATTTTTCAAATTTGAAGATTATTAATGCTAAAATAATCACGCCCTATCGCATAATCGACAATGGAAGTATCTTAGTGATGAACGGAAAGATCACAGCGGTTAGCGAAGGGACCATCGAGAATAATGAAGTTCCTGTTATTGATGCTGCCGGAAAATATGTTTCTCCGGGATTCATTGATATTCATGTTCACGGAGGCGGCGGGCACGACTTTATGGACAATACGCTTGACGCTTTTTTGAAAATTGCTCAGTTACACGCCCGGCATGGTACAACTTCGTTTACGCCGACAACGCTAAGCTGCGAAAAAGATGCTTTGCTGAAAACCCTCCGCTTGTATGAGGAGGCTGATGCCTTAAACAGCAGCGGTGCGCAATTTATAGGCCTGCATATTGAAGGCCCATATTTTTCAATGGATCAACGTGGTGCACAGGACCCCCGTTATATTCGTCTTCCCAACCCTGAAGAATACAAGGAAATATTAAAGCATTCATCCATAGTAAAAAGGTGGAGCGCTGCCCCCGAATTAAAAGGCGCCATTACTTTTGGAAAATTTCTGAAGTCAAAAGGGATTTTACCGTCAATTGCCCATACAGATGCCGTTTATGAGGATGTTATCAAAGCTTTTGAAAATGGCTATACACATGTGACTCATTTATATTCAGCGATGTCGGGAGTCACCAGGCGAAATGCCTTCCGGTTTGCCGGAGTAGTAGAGAGCGCATTTTTACTGGATGATATGACTGTCGAGATTATCGCTGATGGAATTCACCTGCCGCCGCCCTTGCTTAAATTGGTCTATAAAATAAAAGGCCCGGATAAAATCGCGCTTATTACAGATGCTATGAGGGCTGCCGGCATGCCTCCGGGAGAAAGTATTCTTGGTGCATTAGATAACGGTCTAAGGGTAATCGTAGAGGATGATGTAGCAAAACTGCCTGACAGGAGCGCATTTGCAGGCAGTGTGGTAACTGCCGACAAGTTAGTTAGGAACATGATCACTCTTGCTGAGGTGCCGCTAACAGATGCAATTAAAATGATTACCAGTACGCCAGCCGCTATAATGGGCGTGGCGGACAAAAAAGGATCATTGGTAGTTGGAAAAGACGCGGACATCGTAATTTTCGACCAGGACATTAATATTCAATATACGATCATCGGTGGTAAAGTGGCCCATACTTCGAATGTTGCGGATATTTCATACATCAATTAATTTCTTAATTATAATGCCTTTACAAATCAAAAAAGACAAACTGGATATATTAGTTTTCGACGACCGTCAATCTTTGGGGGAAGCCGCAGCAAACATGGTCAGCGATAAGATCAGGGACCTACTTTCAAAAAAAAAAGATGTCAATATAATTTTCGCTGCCGCCCCTTCGCAAAACGAATTCCTGCAGGCATTGGTAAGCGATACCACAATCGCCTGGCAAAAAATCAATGCATTTCATATGGATGAATACCTGGGCTTGCGTGACGGTTCACCAGAGTTGTTCGGAAGTTATCTGAAGTCGAGAGTTTTTGCGCAGGTGCCTTTTCAGTCCGTCAATTATATAAATGCCAGTGCTCCTGATATTCAAAAAGAGTGTCAACGTTATACCGGGCTGTTGACGGCTAATCCGCCTGATATCGTGTGCATGGGTATCGGTGAAAATACTCACATTGCTTTTAATGACCCTCACAAGGCAGATTTTAATGACCCTAAAAGTATTAAAATGGTTTCCCTGGACTTGATTTGTAGGCAGCAACAGGTAAATGATGGTTGTTTTAATACGTTAAGGGAAGTTCCTGGTTACGCACTTACGCTGACGATTCCTGCCTTAATGAAAGCGCCATTTATCTACTGCATGGTTCCCGGAAAAACAAAAGCCTCAGCCATTTGGCACACGCTAACCGAACCCGTAACCGAAGATTACCCTTCAACAATTTTAAAAACGCATAATTCGGCTAGCCTTTTTCTTGATAAGGACAGCTATAGTAAATATAAAAATAATCCTATATGAAAGCTCGGTTATCAATGCTTGTTGTAATACTGTTATTTGTTAAAATATCTTCGGCAAGACCTGCGTATGGTGCAGAAACCTTTAAGATCAGAGGATTTCACTTAGACCTTCGGATCCAGGTAATGAAAATGCCTGCACTAAAAAGTTTTGCACTAAAATTAAGTAAACAAGGGATCAATACACTTGTAATGGAGTGGGAGGGGACGTACCCCTTTTTGCAGGACCCGCTTATTCCAAACAGGTTTGCTTACTCAAGGCAGGAAGTAAAGGACTTTATTAAATATTGCCGAACCTTGAATATCGACGTCATCCCTCTGCAGCAAAGTTTTGGCCACGTTGAGTATATTTTGAGAAACTATAAATATGCCGCGCTTCGTGAAGATGATAAGGATTTTTCACAGGTATGCCCTAGCGAACCTGAGTTAAACAAGGAATTGTTCACCAGGTTGTTTAGGGACATGGTTTCCATGCATCCTTCACCATATTTCCACATTGGCGGTGACGAGACCCATTTACTGGGTCACTGTGAAAAATGCAAAAAAAGGGCTGCTGAGATCGGTATATCCCGTCTCTATTTTGACCACATTAAAATGCTGTGTGATATCGTTGTTGGCCTTGGCAAGCACCCTGTTGTATGGGCAGACATCGCCCTGAACTACCCGCAATATATTCACCTGCTTCCAAAAGAAACCGTATTTGTAGATTGGAACTATGGCTGGGACCTTAGCAGGTTCGGGGCTCACGAAGAACTCGTAAAGAGCGGCTATGAAATATGGGGAGCCCCGGCCATCCGGAGTTCGCCTGATAATTACTATTTAACAAAGTGGCAGTCTCATTTCAATAATATCAGGGATTTTTTACCGGTTTGCAAAAAATTGGGTTACAAGGGGATAATTATGACTTCCTGGTCCACATCCGGGGTATATTCGCCTTCCTATGAATCCGAAGATGAGATGGTTGATTTATTTGCGCTGCGGCATGTATACCCGATAACCGGCTTTGATATTTTAATAGCCGCCTATTGCAAAGCAATAAATTCGGATCATGCCCTAAACATCGATGAGTTTATAAACGAGTACTGTCACACCCGTTTTGGATTTAATGAGAACGAATCCCGGGAGTTTAAAAAAGCGCTTTTCACAGCGCCCTACACCATTTCAAATGAGAAAGTTCATTCACCAGGTCGTCTTACAATCACAAATTTAAAGGATAGTGTTCGGCTTGCCTCAATTATTTTTCACACACTTCGCCCTAAAAAAAATAGTCAGGTATTTAACCAATTTAAATTGATGGCTGATATTCGGTTATTCTACGTGAGTTATATGGAAATCGAAAAGGAAGTTAATGAGGCTAATTTTAGCCCGCAAAAGATCCCCGGCGATCTTGCCAGGCTTAAAGAGTTGATGAATGAAGAACCTGATTTAGATAAAAGATTCATTACCTTAAACCAGGATGTGCTTTATACTTCGGCGATGGCTGAAGAGAACACGCTCAGAAATCAAAAAATAAGCATTTTATATAACCGGCTGGCCCGAATCAAATGAAAATACTAACTGTGCCCATAATATATCCGGATGATTTACGACAAAGTAGTTTACCGGAGCATGCTATTAATCAAACCCCCTGGGCCAAAGAAGGTGATTTATCGTGCGAAGCCGCATTTTCAATATCTCATTTTAACTATGGATTGTGCATTAAATATTCGGTTGTTGAGCCCTTTCTCCGTGTTAAAAAGCGAAAAATAAACGGGGCGGTACATAAAGATAATTGTGTTGAATTTTTTATAGCTTTTGACGAAGATAAAAGCTATTATAATTTTGAATTCAATTGCCTTGGTTCAATCAAAGCTGCTTTTGGTGAAAATCGCCAGAAGCGCAAGTTCCTATCGCCGGATGTATTAATGCCAATTGCAGATAACATGGAGATATCGCTCGATAATAAGGGTGAGGGAAACCTTATCCGTTGGACGTTAACCGTCATTTTGCCGATGGACGTTTTTCTTTACCATAAACAACATTTGTTAAGCGGTATAACTTGCAAAGCCAATTTTACTAAGTGCGGTGACGGTCTACCCAATCCTCATTTTTTGAGCTGGACAGATATTCCCACGGCAAATCCGGATTTTCATCAGCCTTCTTTTTTTGGTAAACTAATATTTGAACCCCATATCAACGATGTGTAAATTTTATTTTAAAGGTTGCATAATTTTATTGACGCTATTAGTTAGTGCAGGACTTTCAAAAGCCCAGAATTTAAACCTTATACCTTACCCCAGCCACGTAGGGATTTTAAAAGGTAATTGTGTGCTGTACAACACACAACTTTACACTAATAATAAGCAACTCTCTGTTTTACTTCGCAATTTTAACGAAGAGATCGGTTTTAAGCTAAAAACTGCCAAATCACAAAAACAGTTCATTGATTTGAAACTCGGAGCTTCAACAGGTGTGTACGGATCTTATGAGTTAATAACCTACGAAAAACATGTAGCAATCAAGGCATCTGATTCTGCTGGCTTATTTAATGGGCTTACCACACTGTTGCAGCTTTACAAATCAGCAAAAGTGGTAAACGGTAAAATGATATTGCCACGCCTTGTCATTCATGACCAACCCAGGTTTTCCTGGCGGGGCTTCCTGTTGGATGAGTCCCGTCATTTTTTTGGGAAGAAAACCATTAAAGAACTGTTAAACTGGATGGCTTTCTATAAATTGAACCGGTTTCACTGGCATTTAACAGATTCGCATGGCTGGAGGATCGAAATAAAAAAATTTCCTTTATTAACTACCATCGGGGGGAAGGGGAATTTTACAGATTCATTGGCAAGTGCATCGTATTATACACAGGAAGATATCAGGGAAATCGTTCGCTATGCAAAGGAACGTTTCATTACCATTATACCCGAAGTTGATATGCCGGGGCACGCAACAGCCGCAAATCGTGCTTACCCTGAGTTTTCTGGCGGTGATGCCCCGGGTTATAATGACTTTACCTTCGATCCGGCTAACGAAAAAACTTATTCTTATCTAACAGATATACTTAGAGAAATCAGAGCTCTTTTTCCATCCGGGATAATACATATAGGTGGCGACGAGGTAGCACTCGGTATCACAGCATGGACGAACAATTCCGGTGTTGTCAAATTTATGGCAGCGCAGCAAATGACCGACCTGAATCAGGTTGAACATTATTTCCTGAGAAGAGTAGGGGACAGCGTTTTAAAATTCAGCAATAATTTGATGTGCTGGGACGAGGCCGTGTCTGCCGGGCTGCCGGTTAGCAGTACCTATGTCAATTGGTGGCGACAGGATAAACCCGAAAGCTTAAACGAAGCTATCTCAAAAGGCTACAGGGTAATTTTATGTCCCCGATTGCCGCTTTACCTTGATTTTGTGCAAGACAATACACACCTGTCGGGCAGAAAATGGAGCGGGCGATATAATTCATACATGGATATTTATCATTTCCCTGAAAATTCAATTCCAGCGGATGTATTGGGTAAAAGTAATATACTTGGTCTGCAAGGGAATTTATGGACAGAGACCGTTATTTCAGAGAAAAGACTGCAATATTTAATATTTCCGCGAATGGCTTCACTTGCTGAGGCTGGATGGGCGATAGATGCAGCAAAAAATGATACCGATTTTAATACAAGATTAAAAGCTCATTTATTGTTATATGACAAGAAAAGAGTTTATTACTATGATCCATTCTATCCTGGTAAGCACCCGGAACCCATAGATATATCCAGGAGGGGAGGCGATCAGGACTAAGGTGAAAAACAATTAATAAAAAAGGAGTCGATTGACTCCTTTTTTATTAATTAAATATTCTACATGTTATCTGGAAATTATGAAAGAGCGGTCGATTTATAGCGGGGTGAATTTGAAATTATGGATTATGATCTCAACGCTATATCCTGCTGCCGGTTTTTTACCATTAAATAGCCAAAGGTTCATTAAAACCGGCATAGAAAGGCTGCTTATAGAATTTGGTGGATTTGTCCAGGTCTGACTGGCATATAAGTTAGTGTCATCATCATAAAAGCTGTAAATCGTCAGCTGAAAGTGGACCGATAGGGTGCTAAGCTTGTGGAGTGTTTCCAAAGATTAATTAACTTTAAGACAATGGAAACCAAGAAGAAACAAACAGCAGAAAACTATATCAAAGA
>CAISPD010000125.1 GCA_903887275.1 uncultured Mucilaginibacter sp. | reverse complement strand
AGAAGTAAAAGGAAAAGTTGACGATGTGAAGCATTTCTATATATCAGGGCCCGAATTCGCGAGGGCGATTGAAGAAAAGGATTTTTATCATGTGATCTTCGTGCCTTATGCACTCGATAACGATAAACGCCGCATGCACGATCTCGGCAATATCTTTATGTTTTCAGATATGGAGGACTTGTTCAACAATAAGCGCTTCACCGCGAAGTTTAATATACTTGAAGTTAGCTTCACCTGAGGTACTCAAAGCGCGTATTTTGAGATTAGTAATTTGGATATTAGGAGATCATCCTCTAATTTTTTCAAATTCAAATTCATTGGCTTCTTTGACTTTCAACAAATGGACATTAATAATATTTGTGGTTCGAGTTTGCACCATAAACGTCCTCATATTCGAGCTATTTTTTTTAAATCAGCTATAAACTGGTTCGTAATTAGACCCATAACCGACCCGATTTTTTTTTTGCGCCTCTCAAGCGATTGAGGGGCGTTTTTTTTTGTTCCTGAAACTTACGAAGTTTTTAAAACTTCGTAAGTTTGGTGTTAAACCTATTGCTTTCTGATAAACTATCTTATTAATGGAAAATCTGCTGGCCAATATTAGAAATTGTAGGGTTTGTGCAGCTAGTTTGCCGAATACGCCTAGGCCTATTTTGCAGGCAAGCCATCGATCAAGAATTGTTATTATTGGACAGGCACCCGGCCAAAAGGTGCAGGATAGCGGTATTCCCTGGGATGATCAAAGCGGCAATGAATTACGGCGTTGGTTAGGAGTAAGCAAAGAACAATTCTACGATCCCGAACTGTTTGCCCTTATTCCCATGGGTTTTTGTTACCCGGGCAAAGGTAAATCGGGAGATTTGCCACCCCGGCCTGAATGTGCTCCACTTTGGCACAAACCGTTGTTTGATTATATGACGGAAGTAAAATTGATTATTTTAATTGGCCAATATGCTCAGAATTATTACCTCGACGACACTAAGCACCTGACGCTAACGGCAATTGTAAAAGGGTACAATAATTACCTGCCAACCTATTTGCCTTTGGTACACCCATCGCCCCGAAATATAATATGGCAGAAGAAAAACCCCTGGTTTGAACTTGAAATAGTACCTGCGCTTAGAGTAATTATTGAGTCTATCAGTTAAAAATGAAGTACTAAATTATAAACCAGGATTATAAAAAAACTACAGATCGGTTATTACACGCTTTTCTCTGCTAACTTTTCTAAACTTTTGCTCTCCTTTATAACGGCTTTATAGCCGACCTCATAAATCTCCCTGGCATATTTCATTTCAAACATGTTATACTGTCGCAGGTCGGGTTGTATGAGCACATCGCAAAGCCGGGCGCTGGCTCTAACCGTATCAGCTATTGCCATGTGGAAACAGCGTTCAATGATATCCAGCTTTCCCTTGTCCTGGTAGTTATTATAGCCAAAGTGATTCACGTGCGAACCGATCACCTTATCGCATCGCTGCCTGATACATGCTACCGGTAAATTTTCGGCAACTCCACCATCAACCAGGTATCGCTCGCCATGCTTTACCGGTGTAAACAAACCCGGAATAGACGACGAAGCCACTAACAATTGGTGTAAAGGTCCTTCAGAAAATGCGACTGGGATGCCCGCGTTGATATCTGTTGCTGTAACAAAAAAAGGCATCCTCAGGCTTTCAAAGCTATTTTTCGGGATTGCTGACTCTAATATTTTCAACAGTCCGGATGCTGAAAAAAATCCACTGATCGCCATTAAAATAACGTTTGACGGCGTATGATCTTTTACAAGTTCTAATATTTGTTTTGGGGTATACCCCGCGGTATATAGAGCACCTACAAGTGCACCTGAACTGGCGCCTGATACCACATCGGGCTTGATACCTATATCTTTTAAGCCCTGCAATAAACCAATATGTGCCAGGCCGCGGGCACCCCCGCCTGATAGTACCAGTCCGATTTTCATCTTTATATTTTTCTATTTCTTTTTAAACCAATAACTGTAACCCAATTGTACTGTTGCAGCTCCGGTATTATTCTTGCCATCGGCTGCAACAGTTTGAATGTTAAGGAAGCCATAGTTAAAACCGCCCTCTATAAAGATACTGCTGGGGCCAAACTTATACCGAAGGCCCAAATTTCCTTCAACTCCGATATTATTTGCGGCCAGTTGGTCTTTAATATTCTGGTTTGCATCAAAAGACTGATTACCACCTGGCAAAGCCTGAGTGCCGGCCGGATCGGTATAAAACTGGCTGTTACCGCTTGTTACCTGGTGTGCTGATAATAGGAAGCTTACGAATGGACCTGCCGCTACATATACCCTCCAAGGCGACGTTTTACTAAAATCCCAACCAAATTTAGCCAACACCGGTATCATCAGGTAATTAATTTTGGCTTCGCTGTTATAGTTTGCATACAGATAGGTTGGCGCCATCCCTGCAGGGAATTGGGCTGCCACCTGAGCAGGGGTAGTAAAAGCCTGCAAGCCATTTTTTTTACCTCCCTGTGAGGAATATTCAACTGCAGGTTGTATCGAAAAAAACTCATTTATTTTGAACTCACCGAAAAGTGCAATGTCCGGCCCTTGCCTCGAACTATAACCTGTATTTAATGGGGTCTGATTACTACCACTTGCTGTTAAATTTGGTAAACTGACACCGCCTTTGATACCAAATGAAAAATTTTGGGCATTGACGCTATAGTTGAAAAGCAATAACAAAATACTTAGCTGGATGAGTACGATCTTTTTCATGATAATTATTTAAAATGTGAATAATTGGTTATCTGAGAAGATACAGCAATCAATAGCTTAACCCTAATTTCGTTGATATTGTTCT
>CAISPD010000124.1 GCA_903887275.1 uncultured Mucilaginibacter sp. | reverse complement strand
TGGCAGGTTTTGGACTGATCGTATTAGCGGTATTTGTGATCTTTAAGAAGTGGTAGGCCCATCAATTGATCAGCAACGATAACTTTTTGGTGCTTTGCGATGTCATCATACCCGAGGAGGAAAGAGACATTACACCTTCATAAAAAATCCATCTGCCTTTTTCAATGGAAAAACGTGCAATAGCCTGGTGTGTCATTTTCATCATCAGCTTCTGCGCCCCCTCACCCATTGGCGATTTAAAATCGCCATGCATATATTCCAGTATATCGTACTTTAAGGTGGCAATATGCTCGCCATTGATATTTTCAAAGGCAATAAAGGTTACCTGGTTTTTTTTAAAGGCGCTATCGCATACAAAATTTTCATCGGCAGAAAGTAAATGTACATCAAGGGCCCAGCTATCGCCCACCTTAATGTTTTTTGCGGGTAGCTCAAAGAAAACACTTAGCAGGTTGCGCTGGTCATTCTTAGTATAAAAACTCTGTATCGAACCGTCTTCGTTGACAGCGCCGCGTAACTTAACGCCATTGGTAAGCAGTCTCAAAAGCTTTCCAATATTCTTTAACGAATCGTCGGCATTTTTGGCTCTTAGCTTCGGGACAGTATTGTCTCTATTGATCGCCATCATTTCAATCGTGATAACGCCTTTATGCTTTTCCGTTAATTGCGTGATCATATCAAAATTCTGTATCTCTTTGCTAATCTTTGACCATAGCTTACGCATATCGGCCAGCTTACTCGTGTCCTTGCCACTTATAGCTCGCACCATGCCACTCATATCAAAATCTTTATGATTAGCGGTATCTATTTCCCTCATTTCGGTTTTATATGTCAGTATTTCCCCTGGCTTTAACTTCCATTTCAGAAAAACAGTTGAATCTTTAACTTGAGCACCAGCGTAACTGCTGATACCTATTAACAGTAAGCAAAATAGATACTTTATCAGGTTCATGGGTTCAGGCACTTTTGTTAAAGATAGGCAGTAAGGTTGATTTTGCAACTGTACCCTACAACTATTCGAAGATTTGAAAAAGTAAGATTTTGGTGAACGAACAATTCCCTGTTTTAAAAACTGACCATTCAAATTAACAGACTATCCAGATCACCACCTTTCTCCTTTCTCCTTTCTCCTTTCTCCTTTAGCCTTATACCCTTCACCTCACCAACTACCCCGAAATCGCATTGATAATATCATATTGCGTAATGATCTCAATCCGGCCCGATTCATCTTCTACCAGCACCGCAATATTCTCCTTATTGATCAGGGCAGATATTTTATCGATCGAGCTGTTCAGATCCACAAACGGAAATGGCGCGGTGGTGATGGTTTGAACCGGATATGATTTTAGCGCCGGGTTTTCCAGCAGTGCATCAAGGATATTACTTTCCGTAACTTTCCCTATCACCATACCTTTCTGAGTTACAGGTATCTGCGAGATATTGAGTGATTTGATCACATTGATGGCTTCCAAAACACTCTTTTCACAATCAATGGTCACAATTTCCTGGCGTTCCTTTTTCTTCAGGATATCGCGTGCGGTTAGTTTTTCATCTTTCAGAAAACCGCGTTCGCGCAGCCAGTCCTCGTTATACATTTTAGCCATATATCGCGAGCCATGATCAGGGAAAATGATCACTACAACATCGTCTTTTTTGAACCAGTCTTTCAGTTGCAATACGCCCGCAACTGCTGATCCTGTTGAGTTACCTGCAAAAATCCCTTCCTGCAAGGCGATTTCGCGCGTCATCAATGCTGCATCTTTATCAGTCACCTTTTCAAAATGATCGATCAGGCTGAAGTCGACATTCTTCGGCAAAAAGTCCTCACCGATGCCTTCGGTTATGTAAGGGTAAATTTCATCCTTATCAAAAATGCCGGTTTCCTTATATTTTTTAAATACCGACCCAAACGTGTCGATACCGATGACTTTGATGGCCGGATTCTTTTCTTTGAGGTAACGGGCTATGCCCGAAATGGTGCCACCTGTACCAACGCCGGCCACCAAATGGGTTATTTTACCTTCCGTTTGTTCCCATATCTCCGGACCGGTTGATTCATAATGCGCTATAGAGTTCGACAGGTTATCGTATTGATTGGGTTTCCAGGCATTGGGCGTTTCGCGCTCCAACCTCGATGATACTGAATAGTAGGAACGGGAGTCTTCCGGCTCAACATTGGTCGGGCAAACGATCACCTCAGCACCAAAGGCCCGCAATGCATCAAATTTCTCCTTACTTTGCTTATCGGTGCTGGTAAATATACACTTATAGCCTTTGATCACGGCCGCAATGGCCAAACCCATTCCCGTGTTGCCTGAAGTACCTTCAATAATAGTACCACCAGGTTTTAACTGACCGTTCTTTTCGGCATCCTCGATCATTTTTAGCGCCATGCGGTCTTTGATCGAGTTCCCGGGGTTGGTAGTCTCTACTTTTGCCAATACGGTTGCAGGTATATCTGCAACAATCTTATTAAGCTTTACCAATGGCGTATTGCCTATGGTCTCGAGTATATTTTTATGCCACATGGATGCAAAGTTAGTTGATTTGTTTCGACCGAAAGTCTGAAAGTCGGCATAAGTCAGAAAGAAAGTTTTTGCGGGGTAAAAATTTACAGGTTCAACTTAAAATTTAAGGTGTTTAACCGTGAGCCCGTTGTTGATCAATTGTTTCAGCGATTCTATACCTACACGCAAATGAGTTTCCACGTATTGTTCTGTAACCGACGAATCGCTTTCGCTGGTTTTTACCCCCTCTGGGATCATTGGCTGGTCTGATACCAACAATAGTGCTCCTGTAGGTATTTTATTGGCGAAGCCGGTTACAAAGATGGTGGCAGTTTCCATATCCACCGCCATTGCACGCAGTGATTTAAGGTATTTTTTAAACTCCTTATCGTGCTCCCATACTCTGCGGTTTGTGGTGTAACAAGTGCCTGTCCAGTAATCGCGCCCGAAATCACGAATGGTGGTAGATATTGCCTTCTGTAAAGCGAAAGCGGGAAGCGCCGGTACTTCTGCCGGCAGGTAATCATTAGAGGTCCCCTCGCCCCTGATCGCGGCTATCGGCAGGATTAGGTCGCCTACATTATTTTTCTTCTTTAAACCGCCGCATTTGCCCAAAAAAACTACCGCTTTAGGTTTGACGGCAGTCAACAGGTCCATAATGGTTGCAGCAACCGAACTTCCCATACCAAAATTGATAATGGTGATCCCATTGGCTGTAACGCTTTGCATTGGCTTATCAAGTCCGTATATCTGGGCATTATCGTTCCACTCCGAAAATAGTTGCAGGTATTTGGAAAAGTTGGTCAGTATGATATAGCCGCTGAACTCACTTAAAGCCCTGCCGGTATATCTTGGCAACCAGTTAGCTACGATCGCTTCCTTGGTTTTTAAGCCTGATCTGATCGCGCTATTTACTTCCCCGGGGGTTGGCCCTGAGCCGGCTTCTTTTTTTATGTCTTTCTCTTCATTCATAGCCTAAAACTTTGATATTTATTTATCTGTTGATGGTACAGATTTGTTATGATACAACAAACCCCGGCGAATAACCAGGGCTCGTTGTACAAAAATAGTTCTTATGAATATAGTCCCTGTTAAGCTACTTTTAATTTTTTAAGATCTGATTTCTCGAATTTCTCGAGGGCATAGTCCATGGTAACATTCAATCGTTTCACATCCTTCCGGGAGGGAAATTCAAACATGGCGTCAATCATGATCGCTTCACAAATAGAACGTAATCCACGTGCTCCTAATTTAAACTCCATTGCTTTGTCGACAATAAAATCAAGCACTTCATCGTCAAACTCAAGCTTAACCCCCTCGTATTCAAACAGTTTTTTATATTGCTTCAGGAGCGAATTTTTAGGCTCGGTCAATATATTCTGCAAAGCTTCCCTGTCCAGCGGATTAAGGTAGGTAAGCACTGGCAGGCGACCGATCAGTTCGGGGATCAAACCAAATGACTTCAAATCCTGTGGGGTGATGTATTTATAAAGATTTTTTAGATCTACTTCACCTTCGTGGTTTTTTAATTTGTAGCCAACGGTCTGGGTACGCAATCTGCCTGCAATTTTCTTTTCAATTCCATCAAAGGCACCACCGCATATAAACAGGATATTGTTGGTATTTACAGTGATCATTTTCTGGTCGGGATGCTTGCGACCTCCCTGTGGCGGAACATTGACCATGGTTCCTTCCAGAATTTTAAGCAAAGCCTGCTGAACACCTTCACCAGAAACATCCCTGGTTATAGAAGCGTTATCGCTTTTACGGGCAATTTTATCAACTTCGTCAATATAAACAATTCCTTTTTCCGCCGCTGATACATCGTAATCGGCAGCTTGCAACAAACGCGTCAGAATGCTTTCTACGTCTTCGCCAACGTAGCCTGCTTCGGTCAAAACCGTCGCGTCGCAAATACAAAATGGAACATTTAGTATTTTGGCGAGCGTTTTAGCTAACAAGGTCTTCCCGGTTCCGGTTTCGCCAACCATGATGATGTTTGATTTTTCTATCTCAACTTCATCTTTGTCTATCCGCTGGTTAAGGCGTTTATAATGGTTGTAGACCGCTACTGAAAGTATCTTCTTTGCATCATCCTGGCCGATAACATACTGGTCGAGATGCACTTTGATCTCGGCAGGTTTTAACAGGGAAGGCGATGAAGATGAAGTCTTCACTTTGCGTACCTTCAACTCTTCAGCTAATATTTCGTTGGCCTGGTTTACACATTTATCGCAAATGTGCGCATCCAAACCGGCGATCAGCATCAGCGAATCCTGCTTACCGGCACCGCAAAAAGAACACCTTATTTCTTTGCTATTTTTATTCATTAGGGTCTATATTCAATCAAACTTACAAAAAACGCAGCAACTCTACAACGATCGTTAAAATACTTTTATTATTAATACGTTGTAAATGACCTTGTTGTTTGCTATTATTTCTTGCCATTACCGCGCAATATCTCGTCAACCATACCAAATTCCAATGCTTCCTCCGCTATCATCCAGTAGTCGCGGTCAGATGCCTTGTCAACTTTTTCGTATGGGGCACCGCTATGATCTGAAATGATCTGGTACAATTCTTTCTTCAGTTTAGTGATCTCGTGGTAAGATATTTCGATATCCGACTGTTGTCCCTGTGCACCACCGGAAGGCTGGTGAATCATTACTCTTGAATGCGGCAAAGCTGCCCTTTTACCTTTTGTACCAGCGCAAAGCAATACTGCTGCCATTGATGCGGCCATGCCCGTGCAAATTGTTGCAACGTCGTTAGAGATCAATTGCATGGTATCATATATACCCAAACCGGCATAAACTGAGCCGCCCGGCGAATTAATATATATCTGTACATCGCGTTTGCTATCGGCCGACTGCAAAAACAATAATTGCGCCTGGATGATGTTAGCGATGTTATCATAAATAGCATCTCCAAGGAAAATGATACGGTCGATCATCAAACGCGAGAATACGTCGATCGCCTGGTATGGCATCGGGCGTTCTTCGATAACGTAAGGGGTCATGTTAGTGGTAGCAATACCGGTTGCAAAGTTCGACCGTTCTACATTGCTGATAAATTTATCTACATACAGGCTATTGATACGATGATGCTTTACAGCATACTTCCTGAATTCGTTTTTGTCTAAGTCCATGATTGTTTCTTGCTTTATTTGTTTATCGCGATAAATATAGTTTATCGCTTAATATTATTATTAAACTTAATTTTTTAAAAAGTAAAAATTATAAAGGTGACAAAGTAAGGTAAAAACACCAAAGCAACCCGTATTGAGTTGCTTTGGTGTTTTTCTGATTAAGAAAGGGTATCCTATTTTGAGAACTAATAACTATCAATTAAATGATATCTTCTCTAACCATGCCATGTATAGTCCCGTAATGGGTTCGCCATGCGCTATACGCCTGTTTACTTTTCTAGCTCTGCAAACTTCTTATCCGTTATCTCTTGCTTATCGAGAGTTACAATATTCTTCAGGTGATCAAATACTTTAAGAGCTTTCACTTCTTCAAATATCTTGTTGGCCTGTTCCTTATTTTGCAAGAATTGAACGGTGTATTGTGCAAGTTGCTCTTCGCTCAGCGCCTGAGGGCTATACATTCTGAACTGTGCATCAAGTCTTAATTTCGCTGCCGCAAATACATCTTCGTATTTGATCTCGATCTTATTATCTGTAATAACTTTATTTTCGATAAGTGTCCATTTAAGGTTCTTCGCGAAATCGTCATAACCACCAGCTAGTTCTTCATCGGTCAGATTCTCATTAGTTACCTTTAACCAACGTTTAAGAAATTCGTCCGGTAACTGAAAATGCGCTTTGGCAATTGCCAGTTTATACAGATCGTTCTGCAATTTACGTTCCGAATCCTGTTCAAACATCGCTTCGATCTCTTTAGTGATCTCGTCTCTGAAACCTTCTTCTGTTGTTACCTTACCTTCACCAAATAATTTGTCAAAGAACTCCTGATTTAAATCACTTTCTTCCAGACGGTTAACGTTTTTAACCGTAAGGCGGAAATTAGATTTCAAATCAATTGCTGTTTCCTCATCGATCTTTAAGATAGCCGCAATTCGAACTTCATCCTGATCATATGCTTTCTGGATATCCAGCGTTACCTCATCTCCTTTTTTAAGTCCGATCAGCGATTTTTTTATCTCTGCGTCTTGAATCTGGTCCAAACGTACAGATGTGGTATTGGATATTCCTCCATCAAAAACAGAACCATCGGGAGAAAGCTGTACCAAATCGGCATAAAGCACGTCGCCGTCTGCCGATACGTCAGGATTTGTCATTTTACCATAGCTTTTACGGATATTGGTAATACGCGCAGCCAGTGTTTCAGGATCTGGTTTAATCACATAATAAGTCAGCTTATCATTCGAGGAAAAGTCAACCTCAAATTCAGGTGCCAGACCCAATTCATAGTTAAATACAAAGTCGTCGGCAAAATCCCAGTTATACTGTGCATCGTCGCTCTTTGGCAATGGCTGACCTAATACCTGCAGTTTTTGCTCGTCGATATAGTTATTCAGCGTATCTGACAAAAGGTTGTTCACCTCGTCAACCAAAATACTTTTGCCGTACAACTTTTTAATGTGCGAAGGCGGCACCAAACCCGGACGGAACCCTGGTATTTTGGCTTTTTTGGCATGATCCTTTATTGCCTTATCAACGCGCGGCTGATAATCTTCGGGCTTAATATTAATAGTTACAACTGCATTCAGGTTGTCGATCTTTTCCTGTGAAATATTCATCGTTTCAGCGTTTTACTTAAAAATACGATCAGTGAATGCATGAATAGTTAAAGCACCACCGATTTTGGAGGGGCAAAGGTAAGCAATTTTCTTAAAAAAGCTCAGTAAAGTCGTCAGGGTTGTGACACATCTGTCTAAAATATCTTCAATCAGCAAATAGATGGTTACCTGCCTGACATCAGCAGTTGATCGCATAAAAAAGCCCCTCGCAAGTTCAGTTGCGACAGGGCCATTAAAATAGTTGAAATTTTCTATCAATTTACATGTGTAACGGTGCCAGCGCCCAGTTTTGTACTGTTTACGTTAGCTGGGTTACCCTTATATTTAACATCAGAGGCGCCGGTTGAACTTACCTGCAGGTCTGTCAATACATTGATCTCGCAATCAGCCGCACCAGTGCTGCGGATATCATATTTTCCAACTACAAAATCAAAGGCACGAAGCTTACCTGCGCCTGTCAGCTGTACCCTATGTGATGTTGCCTGACCTTTAAGATCGATCTCGCTCGATCCGGTCCCTTCAGTAGATACATTATCGGCTGTCAGGTCGAGATTTACGCTGCTTGCACCATTAAGCCCGATGTGAAGATCTTTGGCGTTGATCTTTCCTGCCGAAACAAAATTTACAGCTCCCGAACCAGTTAGTCTGCTCAATTGTTTTATACCGATGTTTAAGATCATCTCACCACTGCCGCAAACTGATTTTTTATTATAGATGTGCAAACGTTCACCATCTGACTCAACATGGATATATTTCATCAGATTATCATCAGTAGTTATACTCAAAGCCAGGCTGCTGTCCTGCTTCAGATTAACGCGGAAGGCTCCGGATATTTCAAGTTCGTTAAAATTGGCAACGTTATGTGACTCGGTGATCTGGTGACCCGACCCTTTAACGCAGCGATTTCGACACGCAGGCAATATTGCAACCGTTAACAGCGAAACCAGCGCGATCATTAGTAAATTTTTCTTTTTCATAGTTTGTTGAATTGTTAGTTTTTTAAACCGTGTGATTGTTTTTGGTTGTACTTCAAAGATATTATTTAAGGTTGAAAATCAAGCGGATGCAAGCCGGATTTTGCATTAAAAGTCACCCTATCTTTCGATACAGGTGACTTTCTGAACATATATATTGAACCCTTGCATGGTTGATCAAATTCCGGCAAATTCATCAGCTTTTTCGGTTATGATAGTAGTACCACCATATGTTTTACTGAGCCGGGAGGCAGCAAAATCGGTGATATTTAAAGTTGATGATTGACTATATTTAAGGTTGCCCACTTCTGCATTTCCCTTCAGGTCGGCTTTGGCACGATCATTTAAAACAACATTTAAACCATATCCACTTACATTAAGATCGGAATAGGCATTATTGTTTAGGGTAACAGTAAGTTCAAGTGGCGCCAGTTTACCGAAAGATTTTACTTCAGCATTATCATAGGCAGTGATGGCACGCAGGTCGGCTGCTTTGATCCATACCACCAATTTCTGATCGGCATATGAAGTGATTCGCAGCACGCCATTCTGGTTTTGTACCAGGGCGGTTTCCGCATAATATTTATTGTAAACTTTTACTTCGTCTGCCTCGCCGTCTGATATAAACAACTCTACATTTCCGCGAACTTCGATCTTACTGATTTTTGATATATGATTGAGCACAGTGCTCACTTCAGCATTTTTAATGGCTCCTGATCCATTGTTGGCTGCAAGGGCGGTATTTCCAATTCCCAGGGCAATTGCTGCAATTGCTACGATGGATAATATTTTAGTTTTCATGATGTGAATATTTTGATGATGTTTCTTTTTTATTTTCTAAATACACCATTAAGACCATCAAAAGTAGCTCTTAGTTACAGCAAAAATGGCCCTATTAGGCACGGGAGAGGCTTTTGTCGGTGAATCCGGGAATATCGTCGGTAAAAGCAAGCGCAGTTTAATTTGATTACAGGAAATAGGCCAAAGGTTACTTTCCGGCCGCAGTTAACCGGGCCGCTTTAACATTTTAGCGCCTATGGTTAGAAAAAAATGAAAAAAGGTACATTTGATTTGATATACCGACAGTATGGCAAATAAGATCAAATTTGAAACGGTAGCGCAGTATCTCGACAGCCTTACAGATGCCGACAAGCAGACTTTACTTTTGGTACGCACTGCCTTATTGGAAGCAGCTCCGGATGCGGTCGAACTGATCCATTACCAGATCCCTGCATTGACCTTTGAGGGTAAGGTTTTTGTTTACTTTGCCATTTTTAAAAATCATATTCACATAACTATACCACATCCGCGAAGTGTGTTTGAGGCCTTCGCTTCAGCTTTTGCCGATCTAGATATCTCAAAATCAACAATCAGATTGCCAAAGAATGCGCCCATCCCTTTAGACCTGTTGAAAAAAGCTGTCAAGTGCCGGGTAGATGAGCTGTATAATAAAAAAACGAGTCGTATATTATTTTAATCCCGATATAAGTGCACGCTGCCCTTCGGCTTTAAAATGGATAAAAGCTTCCGCCTGCTTAACTCCCGATTCAAGCCCGCGAAATTCCTCGAGTGGTTTAAAGTAATCGTTATATGTATTTATCGGATCTTGCGTTTTGTGGGCAAACATAGCAGCCTTTTTCTTTTCATGGGTTGAAGTAATATCAACATAGTCGGTGGGCGTAAAACCCATAGTTTCTGTGCCGGTATTTACCTCATAAAAATAAAGGTGATACTTCTTCTTAGCACGTACCCATGCAGTTAGCGCCAGCATGCCGGTCACCTGGTGATCGGGGTGACCATCAACGGGCCATTGCGTAAACACCATATCCGGATCAAGCAGGCTAATTTGCTTTTCCATCCCGGAATTTCTGTCTTTGTCTAAAACCGTATTTCCGTCAATTTCTCCAAAAAACAGCGGGCTTACCTGAAGAATTGCACAGGAAGTTTCAGCCTCTTTTGTACGAAGTACTGCCATCTCGGCAAAGGTTTTTTGAGGGTCGCTGGCCTCGCCACGGGTGACGTAGAGAAAAGTAACTTTATGCCCAGCCTCGCTATAGCGCGCCATGGTACCGCCACAACCAAATTCAGGATCACCGGGGTGAGCACCCAGGCAAACAATGTTAAGCTTTTCATCGCCTTGTGCAATTTTAGCCAATGTATGCGTGTTTTTAGGTTTACCGTTTGCTAAACCTGGCCCAAATGCTAATCCTCCCAATGCCAGAGCAGATAGTTTGATAAAATCTCGACGTGCCGGTGTTTTCTTCATGTAATAAAAGTAAACCTTTCAGCGGCATTTACGGTCTTGTAAAAAACAAAAAAGCCCCCTGCATATTGCAGGAAGGCTCCCCTAAAAACTAAACTAAAATATATATTGAAACTTGCGTTGATTGCTTAGTTTGTTGCCATGGCCAGTTCATTGTTATTGGCGACGATTATTTTGTTTTCTATCAGTGTAGCCGCTTTAAGATTGTATTTGTTTACGCTGGCGGTAACATCATGCTTTAAATTTAGCTGCCCGGCAGTGCCACTTAAATCAGCAATAGCACGGTCTTTAACAGTGATATTGGCACTATACGCGTCCATCTCTAATTTGGCTGATGCATTGTCGTGCAGTTTAACATCCAATTCAATGGCATTTAGTTTACCGAACGATTTTACTTCGGCATTATCATACGCCGTAATGGCACGCAGATCAGCGGCTTTGATCCAAACTACCAGTTTCTGACCGGCATAAGAAGTGATGCGGAGTACGCCATTCTGACTTTGTACCAAAGCACTTTGCTCGTAATATTTGTTATAAACCTTTACCTGATCGCTCTCGCCGTCGGAAACATAGAGTTCAACATTACCACGTACTTCTATCTTGCTGATCTTGCTTACATTAACAAGCACTGTGCTTACTTCATTATTACTTTTTGCGGTACCGTTGTTTTCGGTTGCATATGTTTTAGTGCCGATACCTAATGCGATACTGGCTATGGTTGCGAGGGTTAAAATTGCAGTTTTCATGATATTATCTATTGAGTGTGAATTTTATATGTTCTTGTTTTCTAAATACACCATTAAGACGTTCGTAAAAAAATAACGTTACAGGTAAAACCCGTGTATTAGATGTACAGGGGTATTTCTTCGGGGAACGGGTCTTTTGTATCGGCGAAAATTGGTGGTGTGAATATTAGAAACCGGAGATCATTGAGTTTAATATACCGGGCGTTCCCTGCGGGCCGCGCTGTCCGTTCATACGCATTCAAGGCCTTAGGCGCAGGGCAGGTATCCACTCCCATCGCTAACGCAAATTCTGATCCGGACAGACACGCCCTGCATCTTCGCTAAGTTTCCTCCTCGCACCAACACACTATCCTTCCCAGCTCGTTCGGAATGACATGGTTTTTTTGATCATTTGACTAAAGACTCTTGACTCAAGACTCAAGACTTTATTAAAACATCTCCCTACAAAAAATACCGCTCTCCATCCGTCTTTATCTTCCCCGCATCAAGCAGCATCCGGATAGTTTCGATGCGCTCTTTTTCGGTACCGGCGCTGAGGTGGGTGATCAGTTTTTCAAGGGGTAGATCACCGGCGCTGAGCAATTGCACGATGCCGGTAGTGATATCATCCGTAGTTTCGGAACGGTTTTTCTGGCGCTTTTCCTCCAGACAGATATCGCATACCCCACATTTGGGGGCCGATTCGTCAAAATAAGCCAAAAGCATCTGGCTTCGGCAGCGGCGGTGTTCTGCATAAGCAAAAACGGCTTCCATTTTTTGATGATAGGTAGCCTTGCGTTCTTCTATATAACGTTTGTTGATCGCCAGTTCGTGGTTTTGCTGGCGCGGCTGCAAATAGGTTACCCTTGGCAGATCACTTTGGGGCTGATAATGAAGGATGCCTTCGGCTTCCAATTGCTTCAAACCTTCAATCACTTGCTGTACGCTCAG
>CAISPD010000123.1 GCA_903887275.1 uncultured Mucilaginibacter sp. | reverse complement strand
GATCTCCGGCGGACCAACCATCGTAACCTTTAATGCAAATAACGGAACTATTACTTTCCAGGCAGCTAATTCTTATAGTATCATCGGTTCGGCAACACCAAACGGCAACTGGTCTACAGACCTTTTCCTGAAATACATTAACGACGGCACCAATACCTGGACCGGTACTTTCCCTCTACTTGCGGGTCAGTTTAAGTTCAGGCAGAACGCAGATTGGTCTTTCAGCTGGGGCAATGTTTCACCTGCCAACGGTACCGATCTTACTGACTCAAACGGTGGAAATATAGACGCCACCGCTGGTACACATACCGTTTCCTTCATTATACCTTTAACAGCCCAGGGTAGTGGTGCACCTTCGGTAACAGCAACTTATTCTTTACAATAGGAATAATATTATAAAGTTGATTGATTGAATTACCCGCTCCCGGTTTTCCGGGGCGGGTTTTTTTATGAAACGATTTTGGCATTTAAATGATGGGTGGGATGTGCCGCGGTTGGCACGGGGTGTCAGGATTTGAAAGGATGGGCAATATCTTAATTACTCACTTTGAATCTTGTCAATCAAAAAAAAAATCTTTGAATCGTGTCCCAAAAAAAAGACTTACGAAGTTTTAAAAACTTCGTAAGTCTTCTCTATACCATGGACTATTGACTATCGACTATGGACAAAAAAACTACCGGCTGGCGATATCCACGTAATCCCTATCAGTGGCACCAACAAAAATCTGGCGCGGGCGACCAATAGGTTCTTTGTGTTCTTTCATTTCTTTCCACTGCGCTATCCATCCCGGCAGGCGTCCAAGGGCAAACAGCACCGTAAACATATCGGTTGGGAAGCCTAAGGCACGGTAAATGATACCAGAGTAGAAATCGACGTTTGGATATAATTTTCTTTCGATGAAATAGGGATCTTTCAATGCATGCTCTTCCAGCTTTTTTGCTATCTCAAGTACTTCGTCGTCGATACCTAGTTTTTCGAGGATATCATCACAAGCCTTTTTAATGATGCGGGCACGGGGATCAAAGTTTTTATAAACACGGTGACCAAAACCCATCAGGCGGAAAGGATCATTTTTGTCTTTCGCTTTTTTGATCCATTTATCCGTATCTCCCCCATCCTCTTTGATCCGTTCCAGCATCTCTATCACTTCCTGGTTGGCACCACCGTGCAGCGGACCCCACAGGGCCGAAATGCCGGCTGATACTGAGGCATAGATATTAGACTGTGATGAGCCTACGATCCTGACAGTTGAAGTAGAACAGTTTTGTTCGTGATCGGCATGCAGGATCAGCAGGGTATTCATAGCACTTACCACAACCGGATCTATCTCCACTTCTTCGGTACGCTGACCAAAGGTCATGTGCAGGAAGTTAGTAACGTAGTCGTATTTATTTTGCGGATAGATATAAGGGTGGCCCAGCGATTTCTTGTATATCCAGGAAACGATGGTAGCCATTTTACCCAGCATCTTGATAATACTCAGGTCAAGTTCAGCCTCTGTTTGATTTGGTTTTAATGACTCAGGATAAAATGCAGAAAGTGAACAAACCAGCGAAGACAATTGCCCCATAGGGTGCGCTTTTGACGGGAAACCATCAAAAAACTTCTTCATATCCTCATGCACCAGGGTATGACGGCTGATATGGCTCTGAAATTCATCTAATTGGCTTTTGGTCGGCAAATCACCATAGATCAGCAAATAAGCTACTTCAATAAAACTCGATTTACCTGCAAGTTGCTCAATAGGATAACCACGATATTTAAGAATACCCAATTCACCATCCAAAAAAGTAATGGAGCTTTGGGTAGCACCGGTATTCTTATAACCGATATCAAGCGTCACAAAACCGGTTTGGTCCCTTAGTTTTGAGATGTCGATAGCTTTTTCGCCTTCGGTACCTTCAATAATGGGCAGCGCGTAGGTTTTATCACCTACAACTAATGATGCATTTTCCGACATAGTAGTACTATTTGTGGAAGCAAATGTAATTAAATCCCGCTATTTTAGTTGATGCCCGATGTCACTTATTGTAAAAAAATTGATGTGGCTAGTCGCTATGCGTGCCGGTTCATTTAACTTGATCAGGAGCAAATGACCGCGTGGTTTTGGAAAAGAGATATAGGCAGCACTCAATAACGGTAGTATAAAATACTCCTGAACAGGTAAGATCATCAAAAACCGCGAGCACGGTTGTGAATCAGAAGGGAGGAAAAAAATCAGACGGATGTTCTTATCGCAGTCAGCACCCCCTTAAAATTGCCCAAAAAACGGTTTACACATTTTGGGCCAAAAAAGGTATAAATATCTGATTTTCAATTACTTAAACTGTAATTAAGGGTAATTTCTGTTAACCATGTAAACCCAACTGCGTTGTATTGTAAAGGCACTGGCAGGTTGGGCCAACAGGCATTGTTAATTCGTCCTGATGGCCTCAACCGGATCGAGGCGGGATGCTGAGTATGCCGGAATAATGCCCGAAATGATACCGATAACAACAGCAATGCTCATTCCGAATAAGATATTACTAAAATCAAGCACAATATCAATATTCGCAAAAGCACTGACTAAAATAGTACAAAGGTATACAAGTCCAAGTCCGACCAGGCCACCGACAATGCATAAAACGATAGCTTCTATCAGGAATTGTAAAAGGATAAAATAGTTTTTGGCACCGAGAGATTTTTGGATACCAATAATATTGGTTCTTTCTTTTACGGAAACAAACATGATATTGGCAATACCAAATCCGCCCACCAATATTGAAAAGCCGCCTATAATAAGCCCTGCCACGTGCAAAAAGGAAAATAACTTATCGAGTTGATTTGAGATCAGCGTAGCTCTGTTGAGCGAGAAATTATCTTCCTCGCCTGGTTTAATTCGTCGGATCGAACGCATCAATCCCTCCAGTTCACTCTCTACATCCAGGTCGGTCAGTCCCGGTTTGCCTTTGACAATAATAGTTGGCTGATAATTATCACTTTCAACGTCAACCAGATCTTTTGCGAAACTTAGTGGGATCAATACCGTATTGTCGTTGGAGTTGCCGAACAGGTCTTTTCCTTCTTTGGCAAATACCCCAATGATCGTTACATAGCGCCCCTTCAATTTGATCTGTTTACCGATTACATTTCCCTGCGGAAAGAGATTAGAGGCAATATCAAAACCTATCAATGCAACTGGTGCCCCGGTGCGGGAGTCGATATCCGTAAAATACCGGCCCTGAGCCAGGTCGAAATCTGACACTTTATTGTGATCCTGCGTAACAGCATTTATTTGAACACCTTCGGCAGTTTTATCAAGATATTTGATGGTTCGCCCACCCATACCTATTTCGTAAGACACTGCTACAGCAGTTTGACTACGCCTTTGCAGTTCATTAAAATCTCTTAATTTGGGATTAGGGCGCTGCAGGTATTTCCACCAGGGAAAATCTTCGCCACCTAACCATGGCCATTTATTTACATAAACGCTATTACCTCCCAATTTATTGACACTTTTTTGCAGGTTGCCACGAAGCGTATCAACCGCCGAAAAAACGCTTATAACAGTAAAAATACCAATAGTTACGCCCAGCAATGAAAGTATAGTACGCAGCTTATTCTGTCTGAGTGCATCAAATGCAAAGCGGATACTTTCGAAGATTAGTCTGAAAATGAGCATATTGTTTGGATTATACCGATTATTTTAATTTGAATATTCCGATGTTCCGGCTAAAATATTTATTCAAACCAAAAATGAAAAAGTGTTGTTAAGGATTAGACCTGATTAATGAATTTAAGTTACAGCAAAAGACATAATTAAAGCAAAAAGTGCATATTTTTATAAATAACCAATATCGTGTAATCTGCATTTCATAATAGCTACGATCCTAAATAAAATATTCGCTGATATCGATAAAAATATGCGTACATTTGCGCCCTAAAAAATCCTTAGTTTAAGTATGAAATTATCTCAATTTAAATTTAACCTGCCCGACTCTCTGATCGCACATTCACCCGCAAACACCCGCGACGAGTCGCGTTTAATGGTGCTGCACAAAGACTCAGGTAAAATTGAGCATAAGATATTCCGCGACGTACTCGACTATTTTGATGATAAGGATGTTATGATCCTTAACAATACCAAAGTTTTCCCGGCGCGTATGTACGGAAACAAAGAAAAAACCGGTGCCACCATCGAAGTTTTTTTGCTGCGTGAACTGAACAAAGAACTGCGTTTGTGGGATGTTTTAGTTGACCCTGCCCGTAAAATCCGCGTGGGTAACAAACTGTATTTTGGCGATGACGACCTGCTGATTGCAGAGGTTGTTGACAATACTACATCCCGTGGCCGTACTATCCGTTTCCTTTTTGACGGAACCGACGAGGAATTCAGGAGAAATGTTGAGATATTAGGCGAAACACCTCTGCCTAAATACATTAAACGTAAAGCTACTGCTGAAGATAAAGAACGCTATCAAACTATTTTTGCAAAACACGAAGGCGCCGTTGCAGCCCCTACTGCCGGTCTGCATTTTAGTCGCGAACTAATGAAACGCCTTGAATTGAAAGGCGTTGAATTTGCCGAGGTAACCCTGCACGTTGGCCTGGGTACATTCCGTCCGGTTGAGGTTGAGGACCTTACGAAGCACAAAATGGACTCCGAGCAATTCATCATCGACCAAAAACAAGCTAATATTGTTAACCGTGGTATCGAATTAAAAAAACGCATTTGTGCCGTTGGTACAACTTCAATGCGTGCCATCGAGTCGGCTGTTTCTGCCAGCAAAACACTGAAACCGGCAAATGACTGGACCAGCAAATTCATTTTCCCGCCATACGATTTCAGTATTGCAAATTCAATGATCACCAACTTCCATACGCCTGAATCAACTTTATTGATGATGATCTGTGCCTTTGGAGGATATGAGCAGGTTATGCATGCTTACGAAGTGGCCGTAAAAGAAAAATACCGCTTTTACAGCTATGGCGATGCCATGCTGATCATCTGAGGAAAAAAATACGGACAAGTAGTCTTGTACCAAATTCGAAAACCAAATGGACCATTACGCAATTATCGTCGCAGGGGGCTCGGGTACAAGGATGCGTTCGGCAGTTCCGAAACAATTTCTTTTGTTAAACGGACTTCCTTTGTTGATGCACACCATCAGAATATTTCATGCCAGCCGTACGCAGCCTAAGATCATTTTGGTGCTACATCCCGATTCACATGCTTACTGGCAGGAACTCTGTACCGGGCATCGGTTTACCCTGCCCTATCAATTGGTGAGTGGCGGTGAAACCCGCTTTCATTCGGTAAAAAACGGTTTGCTTACTATTGACGACGAAGATGCGATCGTTGCCGTGCACGATGCTGTACGCC
The DNA here is from genome assembly GCA_903887275.1 of uncultured Mucilaginibacter sp. Classification (GTDB taxonomy): domain Bacteria; phylum Bacteroidota; class Bacteroidia; order Sphingobacteriales; family Sphingobacteriaceae; genus Mucilaginibacter. The sequence goes on along the minus strand of CAISPD010000123.1, from coordinate 2,592 downwards.
CGTTGGTTACGGCTGCTATTATTGACGAATCATTTGACTGCGCCGAACAATATGGCAATGCTATTGTCGCTATAAAAAGTCGCGATTCGGTACGGCAGATCAAAGATAACCGCTCGCAAAGCCTTAATCGCGATGAGATCTATCTTATCCAAACCCCGCAAACCTTTAAGGCCGATCAGTTAAAAAAAGCCTACCTCCAACCCTACCAGGACAGCTTTACCGATGATGCAAGCGTTGTTGAACAAACCGGTGTCAACATCAACCTGATTGACGGCAGCTACCAAAATATCAAGATCACCTACCCCGAAGATATCGCAATAGCGGAATTTCTTTTAAGTCAGTAGCTGCGCGTCATTTCGCTGCGCTGTTATTGGGCATTTGCTTTGCGTCATTGGGCATTTGGCATTTGTTGAAGCGACTTTAAAATCTGTGTAATCGGGAAAATCGATTAAAAAAGCAGCATTGCCCTCCAGCACCTTTGCTATGGACTATCGACGCCAATGCCAAATGCCTAATGCCAAATAAAAAAATCACGCCCTTCGGATAACACCTAGCAACAGTGCAATAATTGCGATCACTAAAAGTAAGTGAATGATGCTACCAGCCGAATAGGCAAAAAATCCGATCGCCCATCCTATGATCAAGATAACGGCAATGATATACAATAAACCTCTCATCGTTTTTATGTTTTTAGGTATGTTATAGCATAACTAAAAACCCGCAAAAAGGTTTTAAACCAAAAAACCCCGGGGTGATTCCCAGGGTTTTAATTATTAACAAATTTCGTTAGTACTCGTCTTCGTTAAAGAAGAAATCGTCCTTAGTAGGATAATCGGGCCAGATTTCCTCAATATTTTCATAAGGCTCACCATCATCTTCAAGCGCCTGCAGGTTTTCAATAACCTCTACGGGTGCTCCCGAACGGATAGCATAATCGATCAATTCATCTTTTGTGGCCGGCCATGGCGCATCTTCAAGGTGTGATGCTAATTCAAGTGTCCAATACATATGTTTTTAATGCTATGAGGTAATTTTAAATTTTGGCAAAAGTATAATATTTTTAAATTGATTATCAAATAATTTTTTCCAAAAATTTACACACGTGGAATCCATTGATTTTCGGCTATTTTACGATCGTGCGCTATTTTACGGCCAAGTGTGAACAGGTAATCACTTAAACGGTTTAAATAAATGGTTATTTTCTCATCAACGGTGCTTTCCGTAGCCAGATGCACCACCAAACGCTCGGCACGGCGGCATACACAGCGCGCTACATGACAAAATGAAATAGCCTGGTCGCCGCCTGGTAAGATAAAATGGCGTAATTCTGGTATTACCTCATTTATAGCGTCCATCTCCTTTTCCAGCAATTCAATATCAGCCTGATAAAGATCCGGTATCACCATTTTCGACTTCTCGGGGTCAGAGGCCAGCGATGAGCCTATGGTAAACAATCGATCCTGCACCTGCTTTAACAGTTCTTTGTCGTGCGCACTCAGATCCTGATCGCTAATCAGACCAATATAGGAGTTGAGCTCGTCGACCGTCCCATAACTCTCTATCCGCAAATGATATTTAGGGACCCGGGTGCCGCCGATGAGCGAAGTTTGACCTTTATCTCCTGTTTTGGTATATATTTTCATCTTTTCTGCAAATCGCGAATCTACACACTATACGATATAAAACCTTGCACAGTTAATAATGTTATTAAATTTGACATTCGTAAAAGATAATGAGATCAAAACCATTAAAATACCACTCCGTTTTGCTGCTTATATTAGGCATTATACTGACTTGCCCTTTATTTGGTGCCGCTAAAAACATACCGGTAAGTAGTTACCTGAGCGAAAGGCAATTCAATGAGTTATTTCCTCAACGAGACAAATTCTATTCTTACAGCGCTTTTATAAAAGCTATTCGCCAGATCGGTCGCATCCAGATCAAAGTAGCAAAACGCGCTATCTCGGTTTACCAGATCAGCCGCTTTGACAAAAGCACCGGAAAGACAACGATAGTTCGGCAAGATGAGGATTGGAATGAGGAATGGGCCAAAGAAAAACCCGACAGTGTATACGAAGTTAACTACGGAAATTTCTGCAGCGAGCTAGATCTGCAAGGAAACAAAAAAGAGCTGGCTGCTTTTTTTGCCAATATTGCTCATGAGACCCGCCATGGCGAAAATGGCAAGTATAACGACGGTCTAATGTTTATTCACGAAAGCAATACCAGTTTGCCTTATATATACCCTAATGAGACCTACCCTGCTGCGCCGGGCAAAAAATATTATGGTCGCGGTCCGTTGCAGTTAAGTTATAATGGCAATTATGGTTATGCCTCGGCCTGCATGTTCGGTGATAAAAAAATACTGCTCAGCAATCCCGACCTGGTAGAAACCGATCCCGTAGTAGCATTTGAAGCTGCCATCTATTTTTGGATGACACCGCAAACCTATAAACCATCGGCCCATGATGTAATGACCGGCAAATGGAAACCCAAAGCCGATGATATCGCCAAAAATCGCAGACCAGGTTTTGGCATGACCATCAATATCATCAACGGTGCTGTGGAATGCGGCAAAGGCGAAAACATGTT
>CAISPD010000122.1 GCA_903887275.1 uncultured Mucilaginibacter sp. | reverse complement strand
TTTTTAAAACGTGTGGGTAATGCCCGCCCATAACATTTACACCATACAGCAGCACATATACCGCTATAAACAGAAAAAATGCTGTGGCGAAATTGAGTGGGGTTATGCGTATCTTATTTTTATTCATTTTAACAAATCAGATTAAACATATTTGCTTCTTGTCTATTCAAAAGGTTTTCGCCTTGCGCCACGCGCGCCTATTTCCTTTCGCCCCTTCGGAATTACATGAGTATTAATTTCCATCCAGCAATTGTAACTCCGCATTCCGCAATTGCAATTCCGCATTCCGCATTCCCTTTACCCCTTCCCCTTCAACCTTTCGCCCTTTTTCCCTTTAACCTTCATCTTTTTACCCCTAACTGTACCGCTTCTCACTTTTTCTTTAGCACCGCCTTTGGTCTTTGATCGTTCACCTTTACCTAATTTTGCAGCTTCAAATTTTTTACGTTGGGTGGCGGTCTTTTTATCGTGGAAGGCTCCTTTGAACTCGGGATTTTCCTTGCGTTTCTGATCGTCTATCTCTTTGGCCTGCGACTGGCGCTCTTCATAAGGCGTTTCTTCTATAAATACTTCTTCCGGCAATGGTGTTACCGGTATCGGCTGGCGTGTTAGCTTTTCAATTTTCCCGATATAATATTCTTCAGCAGGGTTGGCAAGGGTAATGGCCACTCCCGACTGAAATGCTCTACCGGTACGGCCTATGCGGTGTACATAGTCTTCAATCACAAAAGGCACATCAAAATTTATCACGTGGCTAACATCACTAACATCAATTCCCCTTGCAGCCACATCAGTAGCTACCAGTATCTTTATCTTATCATCTTTAAAAGCATTAATAGAATTGATACGGGTATTCTGTCCCTTATTGGCATGTAATACCTTAACACCTAAACTACCATAGCGGCGGTGGAGAAATTTAAATACCTCTTCGGCATTGGTACGGGTCTTGCAAAACACCATCAGTTTTTTGATATCGGTTTCGCCGTCGAGCAGATGTTTTAATACATTGATCTTGGTGCGAAAATTTGGCACAAAATATAATTGCTGCGTTACCGTTTGCGCCGGGGTTGCCTGCGGCGTCACTTCGATCTCGATAGGAAACTCCAGAAAATTTGCCGATAGCTGTCTGATCTTGTCCGACATGGTGGCCGAAAAAAGCAGGTTCTGCCTTTTACGAGGTACTACTTCCAGTATCCTGTTGATCTGGGGCATAAAGCCCATATCCATCATTTTATCTGCTTCGTCCAGCACCAAAACCTGCAGGTTTTTGGTAACGATATGGCCTGCCAGATAAATATCCATAAAACGTCCAGGAGTAGCTACGATAATATCTACGCCTTTTTTTACCAATTCAATCTGCGTTTTGGGTCCCAAACCTCCGTAGAGTGTGAGGGTACGCAAATCGGTATATTTTGAATAAGCATGTACATTTTCTTCAATCTGCATCGCCAACTCCCGTGTTGGTGCTATGATCAGCGCCCGGGGGCTGTCACCCTGCGCAAATTTAAGCCGCATAATTATCGGTAACACATAGGCTGCAGTTTTGCCTGTACCGGTTTGTGCTATCCCCATCACATCCTGCCCGTTCATTATCGGCGGTATCGCTTTCTGCTGCACATCCGTAGCCTCGGTATAACCCGCGTCGGCAATGGCATTCAAAATTTGCCGGTTAAATTTCAGGTCCTCGAAGCTTTTTGCCATGGGGCAAAGATAGTGTTTAGTCTGGAAGTCCGGATAAGTCCGGAAGTCCGGAAGATTTCAGCAGGTCATTTGCTGCGCGTCATTGGGTCATTGGGCCACTCGTCATTGGGTATTGGGCATTAGGCATAGCATAAACCAATACAACTAATACAACCTCTACAACTAATACAACAACTCACTCATTCATTCATTAACCAATTATTCTTTAATTTGGCCAGACAAAACTATGGGCAAGATCAGATCAATATTTTCCAACCAATATTTTATCCTATTCCTTTGGTTTGTGCCTGGTTTGCTTGCTGTGATCAAGGGTGTTTATTTTGGCGATGGCACCAGTGCCAATTATAATAATTACATCATTTATAAGCATAATTTCCTGAACGTTATCCATCAACATTCGCTTTTCGGGCCCGAACCGCAATACTATTTCGACCTGAATCATTACGGACCTGTTTTTGCGTTGGTGATAGCGCCTTTTGCTTTACTGCCCGACCATATTGGCGTTTTGTTATGGGTGTTTTTTAATAGTTGGATATTGTACAAGGCGGTGATGATGCTTCCAATATCAAAGGAACAGCGCTTACTTATTTTACTCATCAATGTAAACAGTTTGATAGGCTCTTCGGGCAATGTTCAGGTAAATCCGCTCATTACGGCGCTGATCATTTTCAGTTATGTATTTATCAAAAGGAAACAGGATTTCTGGGCTGCGCTTACCATCATCCTTGGTACTTTTATCAAACTTTATGGCATCGTTGGGCTGGCTTTCTTTTTCTTTTCCGACAATAAATTGAAGTTGATGGCCGGGCTGTTCATCTGGTCGGTTGTCTTGTTTGTTCTGCCGATGTTTATTTCATCGCCTGTTTATATATGGCATACTTACCAAAGCTGGTATCCCGATCTGTTAGCCAAAAACGCCACCAATGTTGTTTCAGACCGGGGCAACCGTTCGGTCATGGGCATGATCAGTAAAATATTTCATATCCAGCACCTGTCTAACTTGCTGGTGCTGGCTCCTGCACTGCTATTGATGGGGCTTTCTTACCTGCGTGTCAATATTTGGAAAGATACGCGTTATCAACTTTTAATACTGGCATCGGTGCTTATTTTCACGGTTATCTACAGCACAGGTTCCGAGCCACCTACCTATATCATCGCTTTCATTGGCGTAGCCATATGGTTTATGGTACTGCCTCGACCAGTTAAAGGCTTTGATTGGTTTCTGTTGATTTTTGCATTGCTGATCACGAGCTTTTCAAACTCGGATATCATTCCAAAGTATTTAAGGGTAAACTTTATTTTACCCTACGCGCTTATTGCCTTACCCTGCCTGCTGATCTGGTTGAAGATCATCTATGAAATGCTTTTTCGCCGGTTTGAGCAGAAGCCCCTGAATATAGGTTTGCCCTCCTGATTATTAATTCCGAAATTTGCTTTCCGAAAACATTTACCGCCATGTCAACCATTCTGATCAAATCAGCCACCATCGTTAATGAAAACAAACAGTTTGTAAGCGACTTACTCGTGAAAGACGGACTGATTGAACGGATCGATAAACACATCGATATTAAAGCCGATCAAACGATCAATGCCGAAGGCTTGCATTTGTTACCTGGCTTTATTGACGATCAGGTGCATTTTCGCGAACCTGGACTTACGCATAAAGCCAATATTTATACCGAATCGCGGGCTGCTGTAGCCGGAGGTATCACTTCCTTTATGGAAATGCCCAATACCGTTCCGAATACGCTAACCCAGGAATTACTTGAACAAAAATATGAGATAGCCTCACGTAACTCACTGGCTAACTACTCGTTTTTCATGGGTGCCTCTAATGATAATTTAGAGGAGGTGCTAAAAACAGACATACAAAATGTGTGCGGTATCAAAGTATTTATGGGATCATCAACAGGCAATATGCTGGTGGACGACCCCAATACGCTGGAACATCTTTTCAAAGAATCACCTATGCTGATCGCAACCCATTGCGAGGATGAACCTACGATAAGGCGTAATCTGGAATATTATAAAAATCTGCTTGGCGAGGACATCCCTGTAAAATACCACCCCATTATACGAAGCGAAGAGGCGTGTTATTTATCGTCATCGCTGGCGGTAGCTTTAGCAAAAAAGCACAATACCAGGCTGCATATTCTTCATATTTCTACAGAAAAGGAAACACACCTGTTCAGCAACGATATACCCCTGAAAGATAAGCGCATAACAGCCGAAGCCTGCATCCATCATTTATGGTTCAGCGAGGAGGATTATGATCGTAAAGGTAACCTGATCAAATGGAACCCGGCAGTTAAAAAAGCCAGCGACCGCGACGGTATCCTAAAAGCAGTACTTGATGGGCATATCGACGTGATAGCAACCGACCATGCGCCGCATACGATAGAAGAAAAGGCAAAACCATATATGCAGGCACCTTCGGGTGGGCCCTTGGTTCAGCATGCGCTTCCTGCATTACTCGAACTGTATCATCATGGAAAGATCAGCCTTGAACAGATCACAGAAAAAACCGCCCATAACGTGGCTACCTGTTTTCAGATCGATAAACGTGGATTTATCCGTGAAGGCTATTGGGCCGACCTGGTATTGGTTGATTTAAATAAACCATGGAACGTAAACAAAACCAACATTTTATACAAATGTGGATGGAGCCCGTTTGAAGGAGATACCTTCCAATCTAAAGTGATTCATACACTAGTATCCGGAACGCTGGCTTATAGTAATGGGAAGCTTATTGAGGGGAAAACGGGTAACAGAATGAAATTTAATCGATAAGGGACAGGATTCAAAACTCCATGTCATTTCGAGGGAACGCGGCGGGCTGTGAGGGCGGGTGACCGAGAAAACCTGGACGCCGGGCATTGAATGCTTTACAAGTTTTCTCCTCGCCCCTGCGCGCTAACCCAACCCCTGCTCGTTCGAAATGACATTTATGATAAATCAAAAAACACCTATTCCGAAAAGTTATATCGACTTATAATTAATTTATTAACAATTAATTATATATGTTATTGAAACAATTACTTAAACAATGTCAGCTTCAATCAATTCCTTCATTTTTCCAAAAACCCATTGCCAGTTTTGTTCAGAATGTTGTTTGGCTTCTTCAGTTTTTATCTTCTCCTGGGTGATATACAATGTGGTTTTTCCAATGGTTTCTTTCAGCTCATAAGTGATATCAATATAGTTCTCCGGTATATCTTCAGTGCCCGACATGCTGCTCCAATAGTTATACTTCACCCTGAAACCCGGCTCGATATCGAGTATGGTGCCAGTATCCATATAGCGCTTTCCTTCCCACTCCCCTTCCCAGGTAATGGGACTACCCAACTGCCAGTCGGACTTTAAATCAGTTCCAAAAAAGTATTGCTTTACAATTGTTGGATCGGTCAATGCCTGCCAAATTTTGGCTGCTGGCGCCTTTATTTCTATTGCTGTTTTGAGGGAGTAGTTTGTCATTGATTTATTGTTGAAAGGTTGTTGGGTTTAACATTTGGTTTTTGATCAGCTCAAAATCGTGCTGATCGATCTCGAAAAAGCCAAAACGGAAACGGTATCCCCATGACTTCTTATTTTCGATAAAATCAAGCGATCCTATAAGAGGTATAATGGGCACCTCATCGCAGGGGAAGAAATTCATATTGCGCCGGTAGGGCATAAAACATTCGTTCATCTGATACTGGTAAAGTTCCTCATCAGCTACCTGCCCTATGGCCGTAAATGCCTGCAACTTTTCATCGCCTTCAAATTTTAATTTAGGCGAGTAAAAGATGACCCAATCCTTTTTGCGTAGTTTCCTGAGTGAACCTGCCTTTCCATGGTTAGCCTGCATAAAACCGCCTGTCACCCCCCGTTGAATATGATCTTTTGATACTACCGTTATCCAATACCGTTCTGAGTGCATTGCTTAAATCTTTTGTATGCACAAAACAACAAACAGCTAATGACAACCCTATGTCAGCAATGTATCGATGAACATAAATAATTGGATATTGCTTAACTATTTTTGTCGAGGATAATTTGAGAAAGCCCGGTTAGTTTTAGTTTTAATGATTCCGGACTTACAACAATGGCCATATCGCCATACATCATCAGCCATCGTACAAAACCTTCGATATACTCTGTCAGGAAAGTCATTTCCATCATACCATCAACTTCCCGTTCTGATACAAAGCCATTAAAGTATTTCTGCTCGCTCAGGTAAGGCAAAACCCGCTTTTCAACCCTGATCACAATTTGTTGCAAATTAAGTTCACGTGCAGATCGGGAAATAAAATCATTGAGGTTGGGGTGTAAAGTGCGGAAACGTTCGCCTGTTAAAGAAATATCAGAGATACGGTCGAGCCTGAAATCGCGGTAATCCTTGCGCAGGCGACACCAGGCCACCAGATGCCAGTAATTATCCTGATAAAAAACACCTACCGGTTCAATATATCGTTCGGTCTTTTGCTGGCTGTGCATGGCGAAGTAGTGGATGGAAAGCACATTACGTTCGCCGATAGCTTTCAATATCAGCTGCAG
>CAISPD010000121.1 GCA_903887275.1 uncultured Mucilaginibacter sp. | reverse complement strand
GCAAATGTTCAATGCCGCGCAGCATATGCCTAATGCCCAATGACATTTGAGTTAAAATAACCCGTTGATCTCCCGTTCTATGCTCTCTACTATAGCAGCCATATCTTCTACATTGTTAGCAAAATCGAGTTTGTCTTTATCGAGGATAAGCAGTTTGCCGAGTTTATAATTTTTGATCCATTTTTCGTACTTCTCGTTCAGTTTTGAGAGGTAGTCTAATCGAATACCGATCTCGTATTCGCGACCGCGACGCTGTATATTGTTAACCAGCGTAGGCACTGAGGCTTTGAGGTAAACCAGCAGGTCTGGCGGTTTTATGAAGGAAGTGATGTTACTGAAAATGGCCGCATAGTTTTCGTAATCGCGGGTTGTCATCAGGCCCATATCATGCAGGTTTTCGGCAAAGATATAAGCGTCTTCGTAAATAGTACGATCCTGAATGATATTGCGGTTGCCTTGTTGTATATCTACAATTTGCCGGAAACGACTATTAAGGAAATAGATCTGCAGGTTAAAACTCCAGCGTTTCATGTCGCTGTAAAAATCCTCCAGGTACGGATTGTTATCTACAGCTTCAAAAACGGGTTCCCATCCGTAGTTTTTGGCCAGCAATTCGGTCAATGTGGTTTTTCCGGCGCCTATGTTTCCTACAATTGCAATATGCATTTCTTAGTTCTTGGTTAATAGTTCATAGATCATGGTTCAAAAATCATCGTTATTTGATGGTTCATAAATCATGGTTGATGGGACAGAGGTCAAATTTTGTAAACTGTGCCCGACTAAGATACATTTTTGACTAATAGCTCACAACAAAGCACTCAAAGCAATTTCCAAAAATTTCTGCCGCAAAATCATCAACCAGAAGCTAAGTTCCGGCAACCAGTTAAAAACTTCTGAAGCCAATGATCTCTCGCACTTCTCTGATTGTTTTGGATGCGCTTTCGCGGGCTTTGATCGCACCATGGCGGGCAACCTGACGCAAATATGATGCGTCGGAAGCTATGGCGTTGATTTTTTCGCGGATAGGGGCGGTCGCAATGATCATATCTTCTGCCAGTTGTTTTTTCAGATCGCCGTAACGAACCTGGCAGGTATTATATAAGTGATCAAAATGCTGGTACGTATCTGGTGCCGAAACAACTTTCAGCAGGTCGAACAGGTTTTGAATTTCCTGAGGTTTTGCCTGATTTTCAACAGTTGGTCCGCTGTCTGTCACTGCACGCATTACCTTTTTGCGGATCACCTCAGGCGAGTCGGATAAATAAACAGCGTTACCCTCTCCTTCAGATTTACCCATTTTACCTTTGCCATCCAAACCCGGAATTTTTACCAGGTTCTCGCTAAAGCTGAAGGCATAAGGCTCGGGGAAATAATCCTGATTGTATAAACGGTTGAAGCGATTGGCAAAGGTGCGCGACATTTCTAAATGTTGCTCCTGGTCCTTACCTACCGGTACTTTTACTGCTTTATGAATAATGATATCAGCCGCCATTAATACCGGGTAAGTTAGCAATCCGGCATTCACGTTATCAGGCTGGGCGCGAACTTTATCTTTAAAAGATGTGCTGCGCTCCAACTCCCCTAAATAGGCGTTCATATTTAAATACAGGTACAATTCGGCTATTTCCGGCACATCCGACTGTACATATAATGTTACTTTCTCCGGGTCAAGACCCGCAGCGAGGTATTCAACCAAAACCTGTTTGATATTTCCATGCAGATCTTCCGGTGTAGGGTGGGTGGTCAACGAATGCAGGTCGGCAATAAAAAAATAGCAATTGTATTCGTGCTGCATTTTCACGAAGTTTTGTACGGCTCCATAATAGTTACCCAGGTGTAATTTACCGGTAGAGCGGATACCACTAACAACAGTTTCCATCATGCCGCGAAAGTAAGGAATTTTTGAGATGGGTAGGGTAAAAATTTGCTGTAGTATGAATTTTCGCCTCACCCAGGCCCTTTCCGCAAAATGGGACCGCGGTGGGAAAAACTAATCATCCTATCCCATAATTTTTATAATTTTGAGATCGATGAAAAGTATTTTAAAGAAGTTGCACGTACATGCCTACCGGCTTTGTGTTGCACTACTTTACCTTTTGTGTTACCCTTATCTCTATATTCTTGCCAATAATACAAGGCGCTATCGCCGTTTGGTAACCATGCGCCGCCGTATAGCAAAGGCCAGTTCAGCTATGGTTGGTATTTTTTATCGTTTTGAATATGATGTACCTGTTGACTGGAGCAAAACTTACGTAGTTTGCCCTAATCATACCACCAGTATTGATATTTCGGCTATGTGTGCCATGATCGATGGCGATTGCAGCTTTATGGGTAAAGAGGAGCTGAGCGAAAGTGCTGTAACCAGTCTTTTTTTTCGCACCATTGACATAGCTGTAAAGCGCGAAAGCAAAATTTCGTCCTATCGGGCATTTAAAAGGGCAGCGCAAAATCTGGAAGAAGGTACTACCATGATTATTTTTCCGGAAGGCGGTATCGCTGATGTTTACCCACCTGTTTTGCAGTCCTTTAAAAATGGTCCTTTCCGACTGGCTATTGACGCCGGGGTGCCGATAGTGCCGGTTAGTATCATCGATGCCTGGCAGGTTTTGTGGGATGATGGACTGAAACTTGGCAGCAAACCGGGCAATTGTCATATATTTGTCCATAAACCCATTGAAACCACCGGCCTTGGTCCGGATGATGCAGACGAGTTGAAGCAAAGGGTTTTTGATGTGATCAAACAGAAGCTTTAAAGTATGACTATTGATAAAGAGACCGTAGATAAAGTGGCCCACCTGGCACGCCTCGAATTGGCTGAAGATGAAAAACTTGTACTTATTGAAGATATGGGTAAGATACTTGATTTTATGGATAAGCTAAACGAAGTTGACACTACTGGTGTTGAACCTTTGGTTTATATGACCGACGAGATCAATGTGCTACGCGAAGATGTGATCAGCCACGAGATCACCCACGAGGAAGCACTCAAAAATGCACCTAAACATGATGGAGATTACATTTTGGTTGCGAAAGTGATTGAAAAGTAGTCCGCATAAGTCCGACAGCAACCTTAAATCATATAAAATGACATTGGTTTATAAGTCCCTCTCCGCGGGAACGGTGTTGGGGTGAGGCGAGGGTGGAAGTCCGCATAAGTCCGCAAGTACGCAAAAGTCCGGAAGCTTGTTTAGGGTTACGGTAAAAAGAACGGATATAATTTTATTTTACGATCATTAAACTTTCGGATTTCCGGACTTTCCGACTTATGCAGACTTTCCGAATTGTGCGGACTTTCTGACTACCTCCTGTAACAAAACACCTATCAGCGCAGTCAAACAACAAAAAACGAATGGAGCCACTTATAACCATTAAAGAAATTGGGCGCAAATATGTTATCGGCGCTGAGACAATACACGCGCTTAAATCGGTGTCATTATCCATCAATAAAGGCGAATTTGTGGCTTTAATGGGGCCCTCTGGTTCGGGCAAATCAACCCTGATGAATATTCTTGGTTGCCTTGATACACCCAGTAAAGGCGATTATATCCTCAACAGCATTGATGTGAGCCACATGACCGATAATGAACTTGCAGAAGTTCGGAATAAAGAGATCGGGTTCGTTTTCCAGACATTTAACTTATTGCCCCGAAATACCGCTTTAGATAATGTGGCTCTGCCGCTTATATATGCCGGCGTAAATAAAGAAAATCGCCACGAAAGGGCTTTGAAAGCACTCGAAAATGTTGGTCTAGGAAATCGTGTCGACCATAAGCCGAACGAACTCTCAGGTGGTCAGCGCCAGCGTGTGGCTGTTGCGAGGGCACTTATCAATAACCCTTCGATCATCCTGGCCGACGAGCCGACGGGTAACCTTGATACCAAAACCTCTATCGAGATCATGGGATTGTTAGAAGATATTCATGCCAAAGGAAATACTATCATTCTGGTAACCCACGAGGAGGATATTGCCATGCACGCTCACCGTATTGTGCGTATGCGCGATGGGTTGATTGAAAAGGATTATGCTAATCCTGATATTCACAGAGTAGATCGCACTGCCCCGGTTGCTTGATTTAGCAATCGATCTGAAATTAATCAGCAATTATTACATAACCTTACGACAAAATCAGCAAGTTTCATGGCTGTTTCGGGAGAAATAGGTTTGCCATAGCCAATGATCAGCGTATGGTCGAGGATTTCGATCAACACATCTTCATGCCTGATATCCATGGCAACATTTCTAAAGTTTCTATCCATCGCCATATCGGCTTTCCAGCGGTCGTTAACCAATACATAATAGGTATCGCTGAAAGCTTTGTCTTCTTCAAAATCAAGCTCTACAGGATGTACCAGTTCAATAATTTTATCAACTAAAGTTTCTGGTCTGATCAACACCCTGCCAAAGTCTTTTTTGAGATAGGCCAGGGCCCAAACCTGGTATTCCGTGTCATTAGATGTTTCGGGAAGTCGAGCGTTCTTTTTTACTAATTTATTGGTTTCAGTAAACAGCAGATAACAATCGCTGCGTCCATTTTTTATCGTAAAGCTGCCCTTGATATTTACGTTTAAACAATCCCTGAAGACTTCGAAGCTGGAAAGCTGGAAATCTATATTCCCTGTAAGATCAATACTGAAGCGATTTTTCAATGCCTCATAGGTATCCAGAAACAGGTCTATCTGGTCGCTGTTCAAGCCTACAGTATCGAAGGGGTAATTCATACACAATTATAGAACACGATTTTGACGATTAAAAGGATTTTCAAGTTTTTTAATTTCGTGTCCCCCACCCATATTCGTGTCCACCCATGTTCGTGTCCTCACGAACATGCACACCATGCTAGTCCCCCACCCATGTTCGTGTCCTCCCATGTTCGTGTCCCCACGAACATGCCCACCATGCTAGTCCCCCACCAATGTTCGTGTCCACTCATGTTCGTGTCCACCCATGTTCGTGTCCCCACGAACACGCCCACCATGCTAATCCTCCCATGTTCGTGTCCACCCATTTTTGTGTCCCCACGAACATGCCCACCATGCTAATCCTCCCATGTTCGTGTCCCCACGAACATGCCCACCATGCTAATCCTCCCATGTTCATGCGGAAACGAACATGAAATTCTAAAAAACTATGCTTAATTTCCAATCCAATTTGCGGCTTTAAGATATTTCAATTGCGGGCCGGTAAACGTTGACCAATTAAATCAGTGAACACCATGAAAAAATATGGCCTTTTGTTATTGATCGTATCATTCATCGCCTGCAATTCGCAGGATCCAACAGCTAAAAAATATGGACTTGATTTTAATCAAAAACGGCAGACTTTAGGCCTCCCAGCGCTGCAAAGTAGCTGGAAATTGGTTAAAAACGTTCAGGGTATACTACGCTGGGCACCCGAGGGTAATTTAAACGGCCCCGGCTATATCCATAAAGAAATCATGATTAAAAACGACCAAATTTATAGCGAGGAAAACCGATTTGAAGGTAAAAACAAGTATACCCGCGATGGAACCGATTATAATGAGGAAGTATACATAGGTTGTTATTTTGATGACAAGGCTCAGGTAAGCGAATGGAACTGCATTTTTAAAGGAACGAGAAATCCCATCAACGGTTCGGCTTCGGAGGGCGATACCCGGATCACGGTTAAACAGGCAGATTCGATCGTGACTGTCTGGGGTGAAAAATATTAAACACGATTTTGAACACGATTCAGGGACACGATTCAAGGATTTTGTTAGATTTCCTTGATTTTTGATACCTACTGTGCAGGTAAACTGATGTTTCCGCACAAACGCCCCGGAATTACCAATGCCAAATGCACATTCACTAATTCACTCACTCAATACTTATACGCCGTCATCGCCCCGCATGAACAGGCACAGTTTAGATCGCTTGCGCCCAGTTTTTTTAAGAAATACTGGTAATAGCCTATCCTGTCGTTCATGTTAAACATGTTTTCGCCTTTGCCGCATTCCACAGCACCGTTGATGATATTGATGGTCATGCCAAAACCTGGTCTGCGATTTTTGGCGATGAAGATTGTTTGTATTTAAACATTATAAAACCATCTAATATAAGTGATTATTTGCCTGTGTTGGTAATTATTAATTTACTTTTTAATTATTATTAAATCTAAATTAAATAG
>CAISPD010000120.1 GCA_903887275.1 uncultured Mucilaginibacter sp. | reverse complement strand
TAAAATATCCACCCAATGATCAACAAAATAAATCCTGCAGAAATTAGGTTAATCACCGCTTCGTTTTTGAAGAAATAAGCAACCTGAACCCTATTTAGGTTTACAGTGCCCTCTAAAGCTGCATCAAAGTTTTTAAACTGATCGTTTTTGTACCATATATAATCAAATTCACCAGCCAATGCTCTGATCGCAAACCGCTTGATCTTACTGTCGATCTGGTCCGATTCATCGAGCATAACGGTATACGCTGTTGAAATTTTGTTTTGTATAAGGTTTACTTTGAATAAGTTTTTACGGTTTGCTGAATCTGTTTTCTTCCACAACTTAAACACTTCAGCCCGCTTTTCAATAAACGCATTACGTATAACGCTGTCGCTGGGCAATGATCTTAATAATGAATCCTGCTGGAAACCAAGAATATCATGCTGAAACTGTATCAATTTACTATTAACATCGTCCAGGTCATTTTGCCAGGCATCCATCATATCCTGAAGATGGTCAAGATTGTCGCGAAGCACAAACAGGTAACGCAGGGTACTCGATTTTCTGGTATTGGCCAGAACCTTAATTCTGCCTAATCTTTTGATTACCGAAGGTAATTGCTGGCTTTCGTCTAAGGTATCCAAACCTTCAGACAGGGCGTTATTTATTTGGTTGAAAGTTGTAGTATATTGTTGCAAATGCTGCAGTAAGGTTGCGCCTGAAGTATCGCTACGACTTAATTGCAAAAATACCGAATCGCGGGAACGCATCGATTTTCGCGCACTTTCTCTTAAAACCTTTGGTTTTTTTTTCTTAGCAACCAGTGGCGTTTGTACTGCAGGAGTAACTGTAGTTACTGCCGGGCTTGTAGTAGTGTTATCTGTTGGCGTAGTTAATTGTCCCTGAGCGAATGAATCTGTGACAGCCAGGGTGAAAATAAGGATGAGGCTTACTGAAACAGCCTTGAATATTTTAAGCATAGCCAGATAAATAGGAGTCTTAAGTGAGATTTAGTACAGCAATTTAATAAATTTTTTTAGGAGTTTATCAAATTTTCGATGGCCAGGCGGTAGGAATCGAGACCGAAACCGGCTATAACCCCCTTGCAGCTTGCTGCCAGGAGCGATTTATGCCGAAATTCTTCCCTTTTATAAACATTTGAAATATGTACTTCAATAACAGGAGCAGTAATTGCAGCAATAGCATCCGCAATAGCCACCGAAGTATGGGTATAAGCCCCTGCATTGATCACAACACCATCAACTGAAAAGCCAATTTCATGCAGTTTATTGATGATCTCGCCTTCTACATTACTTTGGTAATAGCTAATGGTAATGTTTGGAAATCGCTTGCTTAGCTCGTCTAAATATTTCTCGAAGCCGGTATCGCCATAAATTGATTTCTCGCGCACGCCGAGCAAATTAAGGTTGGGGCCGTTGATTATCTGTATATTCATTAGCTTAAAATAGACACGAATTACACGAATAATATCTAATTACACAAATGCTCATGATCACATTAGTGCATTTCGCAAAAAATCATGTACTTCG
>CAISPD010000119.1 GCA_903887275.1 uncultured Mucilaginibacter sp. | reverse complement strand
TGGACACCTGCATGTTGGGCCACCTCGCCGACCCCTGCGTTGGCGGTGTAATTTACGATGGCTATAAACTCCTTATCGACGAAACGCCCGGCATCGGGGCAGATGCAAATGAACGGTTTCTTGCGGGGTGCGAGAAATTTGTGATTAGTTAATTTTTGATTAGTTAACTAGGTGATTTGTGATTAGTTAATTGGACATTAGGCATCAGGCACCGGAATTTGTTAAAGGGTATTGCTTATTTTTTTTAACTAGATAATTCCGCAATGCCCAATGCCCAACGCCCAATGCCTAATGCCTAATGCCTAATGCCCAATGCCCAATGCCCAATGCCCAATGCCCAAAATCACAACCTCCAGGAATCGCTCAATTCGGCAAAATACTTGTGGAATAGCGGAATGGTTTCTATGCCTTTATAATAATTGACGATATCATATTTCTCATTTGGAGAATGCAGGGCATCGCTATCAAGGCCAAAACCCATTAACACCGTTTTGATACCTAGTTCAGCTTCAAACAGGGCTACGATAGGAATACTGCCACCGCCGCGTGTAGGTATCGGAGCTTTGCCGAATGATTCGGTGATCGCTTTTTGGGCAGCTCTGAACGCAACACTATTGGTTGGCGTAACTACAGGTTCGCCACCATGGTGTGGTGTAACTTTTACTTTTACACTTTTGGGTGCTATTTTTTTGAAATGATCGGTAAATAGTTTGGTGATCCTGGCTGATTGCTGATCAGGTACCAGTCGCATTGAAATTTTGGCATGTGCTTTAGCGGGCAAAACCGTTTTTGCGCCCTCGCCTATGTAACCTCCCCAAATGCCGTTAACTTCAAGAGTCGGGCGGGTTCCGGTTCGTTCCAGGGTGCTATACCCTTTTTCGCCCCATAATTCGTCAACGCCAAGGTCGGCTTTATAAGCAGCTTCATCATAAGGTGCTTCATTCAGTGCATGGCGTTCGGCATGGGTCAGATTCACGACATCGTCATAAAAACCGGGGATGGTAATATGATTGTGTTCGTCGTGCAGTGACGCGATCATTTTAGCCAGGATGGTAGCCGGGTTTGCAACCGCTCCGCCGTATACGCCCGAATGCAGGTCGCGGTTAGGCCCGGTTACTTCAACTTCAAGGTAGGATAGCCCACGCAGTCCTGTTTCGAGCGAAGGGTGTTCCATGCTGATCATTGACGTATCCGATATAAGAACTACATCAGCCTTTAAACGCTCTTTATTCGCTTTAACGAAGATACCGAGGTTAGCGGACCCCACTTCTTCTTCGCCTTCGATCATGAACTTTACATTGCAAGGGAGATTTCCTAGCTGCACCATCAATTCAAATGCTTTCACATGCATGTAAAACTGCCCCTTATCGTCAGCGGATCCGCGTGCATAAATCTTGCCATCGCGAATTGTTGGTTCAAAGGGAGGAGTTTCCCACAGTTCCAGCGGGTCGGCTGGTTGTACATCATAATGACCATAAACCAAAACGGTAGGCCTCGCGGCGTCGGTAATCTTTTCGCCGTAAATAATGGGGTAGCCGGCTGTTTCACATATTTCAACCTTGTCGGCACCCGCTTCACGTAATTTCTGCGCGACATAGGCAGCAGTATTCAAAACGTCTTGTTTGTATTTGGGATCGGCGCTAACCGAGGGGAAGCGAAGGAGCTCAAACAATTCATCAAGGAAACGCTGTTTGTTTTGCTCTACGTATAGTTTTACAGGCTGCATAGCTTTAGTGCATTTGCAACAAATATATACTTTCTACAGCTGGTAAAAACTGATAAATATCAAAAAAAGGTATTGATAGCAACAAGCAAAGCCTGAGGGAGGGAGTAAAGAAAAGGGCTGTATCCAATAGGTATAAAAACGAAAGTTCTGAGGGGGATTGCAATCACGGGATTAGGATCAATTCACATTCCGGAAACGTTCCGGTGATGACAAAACAAATCCGAATCGGATATAAATCCAATCAGATAAAGCACATATTGGAACAAATCCAATATGTGCAACCCCTTTGCAATAAGCAAATTGCGTTATTGCCAGGTATGTTCGACTTAATTAGTCGGCAGTACCTACTTCTTTTTTGTTGTCAACTGAAGTCCTTCTGTGAGCATCAGCAGTACCAACTTCTTTCTTGTTGTCAGCAGTACCAACTTCTTTTTTGTTGTCAGCAGTACCAACTTCTTTTTTGTTAGCTACAGAATCAGCTCTGAAAGAAGAAAGTGTACCTATGCTAGCAACTAAAAGAGCAGCGAAGATTACTTTTTTCATTGTTTTGAATGTGTTAGAATGGTATAAAAATTTGGTTAATTAATATTCTTTCTGGTTGCGCGCACTAAAACGCTACAAAATTAATTTACATTATATAAGCCTTATAACTGCTTATAAATCCGTAAAATATCAAAAAATGATTATAAAAAAATTGA
>CAISPD010000118.1 GCA_903887275.1 uncultured Mucilaginibacter sp. | reverse complement strand
TAAATGTTTAGTTGCGGATAACATTATTTTAATATGACGGCACAAAAAAAGGGATAAGCAGAAACGCTTATCCCTTTTTTATTAAATATTTTATTGGGCTTATTTCTTAGCCGTTTTGTCGTTTAATGATACAAAAAAGAAAGTAATACCTACAAAGGTAGTTAGGATGCCCACAAAAAGTGGCCATTCGGCTGTCATATGACCTTTTGGATTAACTGTCAGCGGATCTGAATCAACTACGTTTAATGCCGGGCTAAAATAGGTGAGGCAATAGATCAACACGGCTATTCCTACGAGGGTAATTATAATACTGATTGATTTCATTGTTATTAGTTTGGCACAAATGTAAAATATTTTTTTATTTAGTTTAACAGGTATTTTGTTTGATTTTAAATTTACAGGCAATATATGCTGGTCTTTCAATACCTCCTTTTTGGGATTTTAATCATTGCTATCGCTATCTTAAGTGTCAGCTTTAAAAAGCTGAGTATTTCTGGTGGGGTAGCAAGTGTTTTTGTTGGGCTTGCTGTATTTGCGGGTGGAAATTTTAAAGGTTTAGCAATGTTAGGTGCTTTCTTTGTCCTTGGTACTTTAGCTACTGGCTGGCGAAAACGCGAAAAACTACCACTAAGAGCAATATCCGATCGTTCAAATGCACGTAATGCCGGACAAGTTTTAGCTAATGGGTGTATAGCTGCGTTAGCAGCTATACTAGCTTTGGTATTTTCGGCTTATGCAGATACTTTCAGACTAATGATCGCCGCAGCGCTTTCTGCTGCGACAGCCGACACCTTATCTTCGGAGTTAGGGATGATCTATGGACGTCGGTATTACAATATTCTTTCCTTTAAAAAAGAGAAGAATGGGCTCGATGGCGTTATCAGTATTGAGGGTTTTTTGATCGGTATTGTTGGTTCGGCTATAATATCGATAATATATACGGGTACTTTGCCCGAATATCGCCAAACCCTGCTCATTATTGCAGCTGGTACAGTTGGAAATGTTGCAGATTCAATATTGGGTGCGGCTTTTGAACGAAGGCATTACCTTAGTAATAACCAGGTTAATTTTTTAAATTCATTAATAGCTGCATTATTTATGTTTATTTGTACTTTATTATTCCTTTGATTCTGATTTTTAAAACATGGTTGGTCAATACTTCAAGGGTAAAATAGCCCTCGTTACCGGAGCTGGTTCAGGTATTGGCAGAGCCCTGTGCCTGCATTTGGCAGAAGCGGGTGCAACCGTGGTTTGCACCGATATTAACATGGAAAATGCTACTGAAACTTCACAAGTAATTGGTGATCGGGCCATTGCCTATTACCTTAACGTGTCTGATGAATTATCTGTAAATGATTTAGTTGATCTGGTAGCTACAAAATATGGTCATATTGATTTTATTTTTAATAATGCAGGCATTGCCGTAAGTGGTGAACTGCGTGATATAAAGTTGAGCGATTGGAAAAAGCTCATGGATATAAATTTCTATGGTGTGCTTTACGGATCCCAGGCAGCATATCAAATGATGTTAAAACAGGGGAGTGGACATATTGTAAATATTGCTTCGGCTGCAGGCCTTGCCGACGGACTCGCCCTAATGGCACCCTATAGTGTTTCTAAACATGCCGTGGTCAATTATACGCATATCTTACGTGTTGAGGGAAAAGCACTGGGGATTAGAGCCAGTGTTGTTTGTCCAGGCTTTGTTGATACAGCAATTGGGAAATCTGCCGTTGAAGCCAATGCCAAACCAAACTGGAAAAATAAAGCATTGGACGCCTTAAAAAAAGGGGTCAGTCCAGAAAAGGCTGCCGCTTTAATTTTGAAAGGCGTGGCTTCCAATCAGGAAACTATTGTTTTCCCATGGGCAATAAAAATAGCGATGAAAATAGATCGGATCCTCGGTGGCGTGGTTAAAATAATGATGCAAAAAGAGCTGGCAGATTTTCGGAAGAATTATCGGCTCCCTGACTAAATTACCTTAAAACTACCTGTGCCGTATTTCTGCTAACCTGCTCCATCAATACTGTTTTGCCAGAAACCAACTCTTTCAGGACCCCTTGTTTATCATGCCTTAAAGTGATCAGACTTATGCCCTCATTGTATTTGACTTTAAAACCAGATGATAATCCCTCCAACAATTTAGTAAATCGACCTGCTTTAAAATCGAAACAAACACTGAAACTAAGGGCAGATGTTTGCATAACATTGACCTTGATTTGTTGCGCTGCAAACAGCCTAAAAATCTCACTCAAATGATTTTCGGATATAAATGAATAATCGCGGGGCGAAATAGACAGCAGTACCTGGTTTTGTTTCAGGATGATCACTGGTTTAGTGAAGGTTGTTTCTGCAGCTTCTTTGATGATTGTGCCGGGTGCTTCGGGGTTATTAAATGATTTAACCAGCAGCGGTATATTCGCATTTTGTAGTGGTTTGATCGTTTTAGGGTGAATTACACTGGCTCCATAATAGGTCATTTCTATTGCTTCGGTATAGCTTAATTCATCAAATTTAATGGTATCGCTAAAAAACTTCGGATCAGCATTCAATATACCCGGTACATCTTTCCAGGTGGTTACGGAATCTGCCTGCAAACAGGCGGCAAAGATGGATGCCGTATAGTCGGAACCTTCGCGACCAAGCGTAGTTGTGAAATTCTCTGATGTACCGCCAAGAAAACCCTGGGTAACTACTATGCCTTTGTTTAACAATGTGGGAATGTTATGCTGAATACTTTCTCTGGTTTTTACCCAATCTACATTGCCTTCACGGTAATTGTTATCGGTATGAACGTATCCGCGAACGTCTAACCATTGCGTTTTAATGTTAACTTTATTGAGGTAAGCGGCAACTATTCGCGTTGAGACCAACTCGCCGATAGAGACCAGCTGGTCGTAAATAAAATCTTCATCGTCCTGGGGTTCGTCTTCAATTGCCCAATCAATTTCTACAAAGGTATTAGCTACTTCATTAAAAACAGGGTGACCTGGTTCAAACAGTTCCTCAATTATCTGGTAGTGATATCGCTTTAATTCGTCGAATAAAACTGTAAGGTTATCTGATTGGTCAATATATGCCTGTGTCAGCTTTTCGAGTGCATTTGTGGTTTTGCCCATTGCTGAAACTACGATCAACAGGGGCTCGGCCGCATATTTTTTAACGATATTAGAAAGATTTATGATGCCAGCCGCATCTTTAACAGATGCGCCACCGAATTTAAAAACAAGCATTATTTGATATATTGATTAACGACAGATTGAGGACGTAATAAAACTTTGATTTTATTATAAGGGATCAGCAAGTCAGTTTGACCTTCAGCATAAGACTTGATCTCATATTCATTATATAAAAAGCGGATACCGACCGGAGTGATCAAAAAATTATCGTTTAAAACGAACCTGGCATTTT
>CAISPD010000117.1 GCA_903887275.1 uncultured Mucilaginibacter sp. | reverse complement strand
TCAGAAACTGCGATAGCAGCCGAAGCAGCTAAACCAGCAAGGGCATCCGGCATGATATCTTTATCAGCTGAAATTAAAGAGATCATTACCTGCGTATCAGCATGGTAATCACTTGGGAAAAGTGGGCGTAAAGCACGATCGACCAAACGCGAGATCAAAACCTCGTAATCTGATAAACGCGCCTCGCGACGTAAGAAACCACCCGGAATACGGCCAGTGGCGGCATATTTCTCCTGGTAGTCAACTGATAATGGTAAAAAATCAACACCTTCTTTTGCGTCAGGTGAAGATACAACGGTAGCGAGCAACATCGTATCGCCCATTTTAACGACTACAGAACCATCGGCCTGTTTGGCCAGTTTACCGGTTTCGATCTCAATGGTGCGGCCGTCACCTAAATCGATAACCTTTTTAATAGCATTATAACTCATCTTGTTTTTGTTTTGATGCACTTTTCATCTTTTGGAGCGCACCCGGTTTATATGTAAATTTTTATTTTCAAAAGTAAAAAAGCCACCCGACATAGCGGATGGCTTTTTGTTTTAAAATCGAAAAGATTTACTTGATGATATCTCTCAGCTGGAGGGCTTTGATGATAGCACGGTATCTCTCAATGTCTTTTTTGTATAAGTAAGCCAGCAATGCGCGGCGTTTACCTACTAATTTTTGCAAGGATAACTGGGTTGAAAAATCCTTTTTGTTTTTCTTCAAATGCCCGGTCAAATGTGCGATGCGGGTGGTGAATAGAGCCACTTGCCCTTCTGCCGATCCTGTATCGGTTGCAGCCTTGCCATGTTTTGCAAAGATCTCTGCCTTTGCTTCTTTACTTAAATACATTACCTGAATAATATTAAAGCGTTTATACTTTTGTTAATTGAGGTGCAAAGATAGTTCTTGTATTGGATAAATGCAAGTGTTGTTGTAATGTTTGAAGGTTGAAATGTTGTAAGGTTGTTTTGTTGCTAAACGGGAAGCATTTCATTCAGAAGAAATGAAATTCTACGGTCCAAACAATTTCAACATTCAAACTAAATGAATTAGGTCCGGAAGTCTGAAAGTCCGGATAAGTCCGAAAAGTATTTTCCTTAATAGTGTATATTTATACATTCTTCTATTACGTGTATTTGGGCGTTTTAACACGCTATCTGCTCATACTGCACAGGCCTTAACCTCAGACCGGTATCCGCATCTATCGTTAATGCAATTTTTTGATCTTTAGTTCCTAAATCATTTTACACTAATTGTCCTACCAGATACTTACAACTGAATTTGGAATTCAATCGATACTATTATAGATAATGTTGCAAAGTCAGTAACTTTCCAACGTTACAACATTCCAACATTACTACAAATGAGTTACTCCTCCTTCGAAACCGAATTCCGCGTGCGTCCTGATGATATCGATATGTTTCAGCATGTGCATAATAGCAAATACTTCGATTATGTACTGGCGGCACGTTATGAACAAATGGAACGTTGTTATGGCGTTTCGATGGAAAAGTTTATGGAGCGGGGTTTTGGCTGGGTAGTGCGTACTGCCTATGTTGATTATAAACGATCCCTGGGCATGGGTGATTATTTTATCGTTAAAACAGCCATTGAAACTATTGATGATAAAGGTTGCCGTGTTGTTTTTACCATCACCAATAAAGGTACCGGTAAAGTCAGCTGCGATGGCTGGTTTGATTACACCATGATAGATATGCAAACCGGTCGCGCTGCTAAAATACCGGAAGATATTGTGGCGCAGTATACGATTTGAGTGTTGATTTTATTGGGTATCAGGTATTAGGTAATAGGCATTAGGCAATAGGCATTAGGGATTGAGCCTTAGCCATTAGGCATTTGCTATTGATTAACGGATTAACAAATCACCAACCAACAATCACTTAAAACAGATTGACGTCATTCAGGAGGCAATCGATGGCGTTTTTGGTTATTTTATGAATTTGCAGATCTGCGCCGCCATCCTCACGCAAATTATGTATTGTGCACCAGTCTGTTGATGGAAAGTTAACCACTACACCGGATGATGCTGAATGCTGGGTTACAACTGCAGTAGCAAAATTGTATTTGTTTACATCAGTATAATCGCGGGCCATATCAAAACCAAGCAACTTTGATTTGTAAAAAAGACTATCATCTATGATGGGGAAACCATTTTGATCGACTCCTTTTTTGGGTGTGCCATCATATTCATGTGTACTGCATGGTAAAATATCGCCGGTTTTTAATCCTGTCCCACTAAATAATGGCGAATTTGGATTGGAGATCTTAAAGCCCTTCAAGCTTTCATTACCGCGGTCGCCAAAACCACCATTCTGTGAATTTACGCCAATACTAGCTAATTGAGGGTAGTTCAGCGAGGGATTTGTCCAAAGACAGGTTTTAAGCAATGGATCTGTCTCAGGGTCGGTTTTAGCAGATTTATAACATATCAATTGATTGATGCCGCCTGATAAATCATTTGACCCACTGTTACCATAACGAACCTGCCAGTACATGGTATTGCCGGATAAAATTAATGCAGGTTTCCCGCTATTAACGTGTCCATCAAAATTCAATCTCGCATTTCTTGTCCAATATTCATTATGGCCCGGTATCACCAATAGTTTACCTTTAATATTACTTGCGTCCTCCAGGTCGGTATCGGATATAACATTGTAGCTATAATTTTGGTGAGCCAGTATCCACCTGAAAAATCCCCCCGCATAATAGCTAAACGGAATAGGCCTCAGATAAGAAACTATGGTAGTTGAAGGGTTGGGATTTACGTATAAACTTTTACCGCCGCTATTGCAATAGGCGTTCTCGGTATTAGTTGGATATACTACAGTAAAATCTATATTGGCATTGGATGATTTGATGACCAGGGGTATTTTATTGGCGATCAGATAAACATTGCTTTTTAATTTCGGAATGGTAAAGGTTATACTGGGTTGGTATCCAAAACCATTTTCATAAGGCACATCTGTTTGCATTGCCTGGGTACGGATAGACGTAAATGGAATTTTACACACCAGTTTACCAGCGGCGTCATAGGTGGCAATATCCTGGCCGAGGTAAGTTTTATCAGAGGAAATGAATAATGTACATTCTTCTCCCGGAAAATAAGACTGTTTATCAAGATATCCATCAACAATTGCTGCATCTGGTACAACTGTTTTTGAACTTATAGGCCCGGGAACATCGCCTTGTAATGGCTTAAAACATGATGAAAGACTAACTGCAGATAACAGAACCGGAATTTGGAAACTTAGATCACGTGCTTTTAAAAGAAAATTCCGGCGGTCAATTTTTTTCATATAATTATACAATAAGGCCTAAGCGATAAAAACAATTAAAAATTCAAGAAGCTCTCATTGGTAGATTAATGATCAAATTGTCCTGCTATAACTTTAGGGCGCCTGTAATATTGTATACGCCATATGGTTATGGATAACTCAACACTGATCTCGTTACTAAAATAATGCCAAAATCGTTTTAAATTGAGGTAACTATCTTTCAGGTACTATTAAATACCTTGAATTTGATCAGGATCGCAAAAATAGTAGATTAAATTGGTAGAGAAACAAATAAAAGCACAAAATAAATTCACACAAATCTTAGTAACCAATGGCTGGCCTGATTTGCTTTTTCCGGATTTAAGACTAAAATTCCATTAAACTATTTAAATAGCCCCCTCAATGAGTTCAGCATAGAATTCGCCGAGGTTTAAACCAATTGATCGCACCTGCTGCGGTATCAAACTATTAGCCGATTGTCCAGGTGTAGTATTGATCTCGATAAAGTAAAACTCGCCAGTGTCTTCCAGTAAAATAAAGTCGATTCTGACCATACCCCGGCAATTAAGTCGCAAATAAACTTCGGTAACAATATTGGCAATTCGTTGATTTTCCTCTACGGTAAGACGTCCGGGGGTGATCTCCTGTGATACGCCAGGGGTATATTTAGCTTCATAATCAAAAAACTCCTTTGAGCTAATGATCTCGGTAGCCGGCAAAACGGTTACTTTACCCTGCAGCCTGGCCACCCCAATGCTAAATTCCCGACCTTTAATAAATTCTTCAACCAAAACCTGATCATCTTCCAGGAAAGCTTTTTCCAATGCTTCAGGTAGCCCGGCGGCGTTTTGTACTTTACTCATACCTACACTGCTGCCGCCATTATTGGGTTTAACAAATAACGGGAAACGTAAGGTCGCAGCAATGGTTGTTACTTCGTGTATATCATTGTCAAAAAGCTGAACTGATTTGGCAGTGTTTAAACCATGAATGCCATGTACTATAGCTTTGGTATAAGCCTTGTTCATGGTGATGGCAGATGTAGTAGCATCGCAGGTATTATAAGGTATACCAAGAATGTCAAAATATCCCTGCATTTTTCCGTCTTCGCCAGGGGTACCATGGATCGTAATAAAGGCAAAGTCGAATGTGATCTTCTCCCCTTTTATTTCCAGGCTGAAATCATTTTTGTCAATCTCTATTTTTCCTTCTGCCGAATCATAAAACCAGCTGTTGCGGGTGATGTATATGGTATAAACCCTGTATTTAGTTGGATTGAGATTATTTTTAATGTTTTGGGCACTATTGACCGAAACTTCATATTCGCCGGTATAACCTCCGGCTAAAAGGGCGACGTTTTTAATTGACATGATGTTTCAAAGATATATTTTTTTGATGTCCGAAAGTTCGAAGGAGCCCGAAAGTTTAATTGAATATTCTTTCTGACTTTCCGGCTTATGCGCGCTTTCGGACTACATGACACTTTCTCAATCTCAAATTTTTAGTCTATTTTTGAAAGCAGTATATCTTTAAGCACTCTATGAGTAAATTAGGCTCTTACCTCAAATCAAAGGACTTTCGAAAAACAATTTTACTGGCAATTGCTGCAGTGATCGTACTATCGCTTGTTGCCTTTTTCAGCCTTGATTGGTATACGCGTCATGGATCCGGTATACCCGTGCCTAAACTTACAGGACTTCCGATAGATAAAGCCCAGTCATTACTCAAAGAACAAGGTTTTGGTATCAGTATCGATTCGGTATATGTTGCTGATCAGGAACCGGGTACGGTAGTGGAGCAAGATCCGGATGCGGGAACAAATGTGAAAGAAAACCGGATCATTTACCTGAAAATTGTAAAAAATAAAGCACCAATTGTTGCAATACCTGATATTATCGATGCGCCCTACATTTCGGCGCAGGCAACACTTTCTAACTTTGGTTTAAAGATTGGGGATACAACCTATAAAGCCGATATAGCACGCGACCATGTATTGCAGATACGTTTTGGCGGGGAGGCAGTACAACCCGGAACAAAAATTCCGAAGGGTTCAACCATCGATCTGGTATTAGGCGACGGAGCTGGTGCCAGCGAAGTAGAAATACCTGATTTGGTTAACCTGGAGCTGGATGCAGCAAAATTCGCATTAAAAGGCTCGGGCCTGGTATTAGGTACCATAACCTGGCAGGGAAAGATCACCGATACAGCCAGTGTAGTTGTAGTGGCACAATCGCCAATCAAAACCGATTCGCTTACCAAAGCGCCAATTGGCACCAAGGTTAATGTTACGGTTTCACAGAATAAAAAACCCTGAACCAGGCTTGAACAAATAGAACGCTAATTGTATACCAACAGAAATTTTATCGATGACACAACAGCAAACTGTTAAAACGGGCTCAAATAAATTAATCCTTTTTTTAGTAATTCTGGTATTGGTTATTGCCGCAATAGGCGGTGGTTATTTTTATTTAAGGTACTTCAAACCTAATGTAACGGGCAAAGAAAGCTTCCTGTACATCCATACCGATGCTACATATGCTGATGTATACAAAACGATCAGGGACAAAGGTATTGTTGAAGATACGGCATCTTTTAATGCAGCAGCAATTGCAATGCATTATACCAATAGGGTAAAGCCCGGTAAATACCGTTTACACGAAGGATTTACCAACAGAAAGCTTATTAATATGCTGGCCTCCGGATCGCAGGAACCTGTACAACTGGCTTTCCATAATTTAAGGTTAAAAGAAGAGTTTGCCGGTTTTGTCGCAAAAAAAATAGAACCCGATTCAGTTTCAATTTTGCGTTTGCTCGATTCATCGGAGTTTTTATCCAAATACGGTTTCACTCCTGATAATGTGTACGCTATGTTTATTCCCAATACTTACCAATTGTATTGGAACAACACGCCCGAAAAGTTCTTTAAAAGGATGAATGCTAACTATGTGACTTTCTGGACCGCCGAAAGGAAACAGCAGGCTGCCGAAATAAAGCTTAGTCCAATAGAAGTTTCGATATTAGCTTCCATCGTTGATGCAGAGGCCTTGCATGATGAAGAAATGCCCACTATTGCAGGTTTATACCTGAATCGTTTGAAAAAAGGCATGAAACTGGAATCTGATCCTACGGTAATATTTGCCTTGCACGACTTTACAATACGTAGGGTACTCAATAAATATCTTTCCTACAACTCACCTTACAATACTTATTTGCATACCGGCTTGCCTCCTGGGCCGATTATGATGCCATCAGTAAATGCAATTGATGCCGTGCTTAATTATCGTAAGAGTGATTACATCTACATGTGTGCCAAAGAGGATTTTTCAGGAAACCATAATTTTGCAACCAATCATGCCGATCACATGATCAATGCGCATAAATTTCAACAGGCACTCAATGAACGTAATATCAAAAAGTAATGTTTGAATACACCTCCAAAATACGTGTCCGTTATGGTGAAACTGATCAAATGGGCTATATGTATTATGGCAACTATGCTGAGTTTTATGAAGTTGGCCGTGTAGAAATGCTGCGTAGCCTTGGTATGACTTATAGTGCAATGGAAGCTTCCGGCATCATTATGCCTGTGCTTGAATTGAAATGTAAGTATTTGAAACCAGCATTATATGATGAAGAAATAAGTGTAAAAGTGATCATGGAGAAGATGCCAGCTGTAAAAATTCACTTTAAGTACGAGCTGTATAACCCTGATAGCGAATTAATTAACATTGGTGAAACTCTCCTGGCCTTTATCAATGTAAAAACTAACCGACCCTGTTTGCCTTCGGTTGAGTTCCTTGATAAACTGAAGCCGTTTTTTCAGTAAATTTGATTTAGATGAAATGGCTGCATAATTTTTTGCGCAGGTTTACTTTTTACCGGTACCTTATAGAATGTACCAAATACATCATTTTTCCGGGCTTCCGGCCAATTTCATTTTATACCGTCGGGCGTTTTTTTTTTGATGAACTAAGCAATGGTACTTTATTGAATAAAGCATCCTCGTTAGCTTATAACTTTATGCTTGCGCTTTTCCCGGCAACCATATTTTTATTTACGCTTATACCTTATATCCCGATCAGACATTTTCAGGACAATTTGTTAACCATCCTGCAACAAGTAATGCCGCATGATGCTTACAATGCTTTTTACAATACCATTGTAGATGTAGTTAAGAAAAAAAGTGGTGGCCTGTTCTCCTTCGGGTTTGTAACTACCTTGTTTTTTGCCACCAATGGGGTTGCCCGTTTGATGCAGGCATTTAACAAATCATCATTACAGGATGAGACACGAAGTTATTTAAGAAGGCGTTGGGTTGCCCTTGTACTTACCGTAGTCATCAGCTTATCCTTATTGATCGCGGTAGCTATATTGATAGCCGGTCATAAAATACTGATCTTTCTTCAACACCAGTTTGATAGCAAGGCCCAGGCCTGGTATATTGTTATTGCGCTTTTGCGTTGGATAATTGTAATACTTATTTTCTTTGTAACTGTTTCCCTTTTATACAGGTACGGTCCGGCGCATAAGCAGCGATGGAATTTTCTCAGTCCGGGTTCAATCTTTGCAACTTTTCTGGCGGTATTAACTTCAATTGGGTTCACCTATTACATCAACAACTATTCGTCCTACAATATTTATGGATCTATCGGGATTTTTATTGTGCTGATGATCTGGCTCTATCTCAATTCGGTCATCATTCTTATTGGGTTCGAATTAAATGCCAGTATTGAATTATCTAAAAGAAGCATTAAAATTGTCAAGCCTAAGTTTAACTCGTTTAGAACCAAGCCCTCAGCTTAGCCTTGTGTACCAGACGCCTATTCTTCGTTCAGGTATTTCGAAAGCGTATCAATAAATAGTTCAATATCCTGCAGCGTATTATCAAAAGAAAAAACCAGTCTTACTTCCTGTTTTAATTGGTTCCAATAATAAAATAGCGCATGTTGCTGCATCTTTTCATGAACTGCTGCAGACATTTTTAAGAAAACAGCATTGGTTTGCACCGGGTGTACCAATTCAACACCTTTCACTGAAGCTACACGTATTGCAAATTCGCTGGCAAGTTTATTGGTATAAGATGCCAAATCTTTCCATAGATCGTTTTTTAATATCGTTGTAAACTGAGTTGCGATAAACCGATTCTTTGAAGCCAGTTGCATGCTTCGTTTTAAATTATAACGATACCCCCCGGTAGCGTCTTTATGAAAAAATACGACGGCCTCTCCAAACATCATCCCAGCTTTGGTACCGCCAAGCGTTAAAACATCAATACCAACATCTGTGGTCATTTCTTTCAGGCTGGTTCCGAGAAAGGCTGCTGCGTTGAAATACCGTGCGCCATCTAAGTGTAAGAGCAATTGATTAGCTTCACAGATAGCTTTTATCGCTTTTAGCTCGTCAATAGCATAAACGGTACCATATTCGGTGGGCTGCGTTAAAGAGACTACCCTGGGCTGAGGATGATGGATATCCCCTGCCCTTTTGATGGCGTTTTCTAAGGCATCAGGGATAATTTTACCGCTTGCCGAGGCTACGGGAAAAATACGACACCCAACAAAGGTTTCAGGCGCTGTAGACTCGTCCACAAACAGGTGGGCAACATCTGTACAGAAAATAGAATGATAACGGCTGGTTATACTGGCAAGCCCGAAATTGTTAGCTCCTGTACCGTTGAACGTAAAAAACACCTCGGCATCGGCATCAAAAACCTCTCGGATCAAATTTATAGCTTCTGCGGTATAGTCATCATTCCCGTAGGAACGCGCATGTCCATTATTGGAATTGATCAGTGCATTTAACAAATCAGGATGTACGCCGGCATAATTTTCACTGGCAAAATTGATCGTGTCAGGCAGGCTCATATCTTGTATTTTATATATAAAAATGAAGTATCAATACGATGCACAATATAACATCATATTTGTTTTATTTAACAAAATCAATGATTTGAAAGTTCAATATAAATGATCGAACCACGCAAATAAAAATGCAACCTGGCTAACCAAAACCTATCCAATACCTCATTTTCATTTGTAACACTCAGTATATCAATAAAATAAAACTAATTTAAAAAAACTCAAATCATTTTTGGCAATTCGGCGTGGATTCGTACTTTTGCCCCCGGAGAGTTGGCAGAGTGGTCGATTGCGGCAGTCTTGAAAACTGTTGAACTGTGAAAGGTTCCTGGGGTTCGAATCCCTAACTCTCCGCCAGATAAAAAAGCCCTTTACAATCAGTAAAGGGTTTTTTTGTTACAATGGGAACAAGTTACTTAAAGATCAGCTGGCGTATATTGAAATTTCGACTATTTGAAATTACCCTTTGTTAATTTTTTTCAAATGGAAGTTGTGTATTCCTGACCTAACCGGAATTGAAAAGTAATTGTTAACTATAACAGGCTTATTGATGTTTTTTTCATCTCCGGTAAGGCTATAATTTTCGAATAAAATAGGAATGAATACCTGAGCAGTTGTATTTGCAGGAATATTAACCGTCAGATTGTAGGTTTTTCCTTTATCCTGGTCAAAATTAACAAGAACATCGCCATGAATTGTTGGTAGTTTGGTTTTTGCCCAGGTAAGATTTCCGGGTTGAGGTTTGATATTTATTTTTGAAAAACCTGGTTCAGCCGGTTCAATTCCCATAATTTTTCGTGGAATTATATGAGCTGGCGACGCTGCCCAGGCATGACTCCAGCTTATCCCTTCCGGATCATATTTAAGATCCCAGGCTTCCGTTGTCATCGTTGCCCCAACCCGTATCATATTTAACCATCCCCTATCTGAATCATTGGTCATCAATTGCAAAGCGTATTCATCCTGGCCATAATTATAAAGTGCTTCCATCAGATAATTAGATGCGTAAACACTGCAAGCCATCCATTTAGATTTTACATAATTTACAACGCTCTCTTTATTTTTATCCGGCACCAGCCCAAATGCCAGAGGGAACAGGTTAGCTTGTATTGAAAAATGTTTACTACCAATTCCATCAACGTATATTTTGTTGATATTGTCAAAGAATTTTTCGTTGAACTGCTTTTTAACATTTTCTGCCTTTTTTTCGAAAAAAACTGCGTCATCATGATGATTGGTCGCTATGGAAATTCGGCTCATCAACACAAGGGCTCTGTAATAAAATGCATTCACAACGGTATTATAATCCTTGCGTTCATAGTTGTCTGTTTCGCCGCTCGGATAAATACCTTGCTCAGCATCTGGCCAATCGTCAATATCATGTAACGCATCGCCTTCAAAATGAATAGATGCCAGGAAACTTTTTGTTTGTAAACCCGTGCGTGTACTGATCAATCCCTCGTTAGTTTCTAAGCCGATCAGGGTTTTTGCTTTCAGATCGTCGTAATATTGCTCGATCAACTTTTTATTGCCAGTATACAGGTAATCTGCCCAGGCCATAAAAACACTATGGTTTATCCATTCAGTGGGCCATGTTGCGTGATAGATCAGATTTTCAGTACTGTATCGGGCGGTTGCAAAATTGCGATCAATGGCGTAATGGCTCATTTGTTGAATATAGCAGTCGGCTTCGTACATCATTCGTTCGCGCTCGCTGTTGGCATAATCCCCATTAAAGGTATTGGCGATGGTGGAGTATTTACATAGTTCATATATTTTATTCAGCTTTTCATCCGAAGAATAAAAGAATGAAGCTGTTGGGTCGAATTTTACATATAAAGCTTTTTGTAAAACGCTGTTAACTTTTAATCCCGGAATTGCTTTTATCTCGGCATATCTGAATGGAATAACTTCCGGCATTTGTGGTGGCATTACCTGGCTATGTGGAAACAATGGCACAAAGCGTGGAAGTTCAAGAATGTAATTATGTACTCCTTTTTTTAATCCAATTTTGTAAACATCATAAAGTATACCACCTCCGGGTTTTACGTCAATTGAATCGCCTATGCCTTTTTCGCCAAGAGCTACCGAGAGTGAGTCGAATTTTGCGTTGTCATCCCAATTTATATTTATTTCAAGGTAAGAAAATGCATCTTTTTTGAAATCGTAAAAGTAATTTCCTTCTTTGGTTATTTTTGATCTGTATGGCTTAACATCATGGAAGTTAATGGGTTCACGATCCTCAAAAGTCCAGAATGACTTACCTTGTCCATTATCCAGTTGAACCCATTTGCTTTCACCGGGCCATTGCCTTTTTGAATCGAAGTTCGAAGTATTAAACTTTTGGATTTTGCTCCAAATTGATTGGGTGCCATTTTTCCCCCAGGTAGCTACCCTCCAGTAATATTGCTGATGCGCTTGTAATGATTTGCCACCGTATTTGATGTTAATTGATTGGCCGGAAAGTACTTTTTCAGAATCCCAAAGATCGGGTTGGTTATGCAGCAATAGCGAGGCTGATTTTGCTACCTGAATACGATAGGCGCTTTGATAGTCAGCTTTAGTACCTGCATTAACTATCCATCCAAAATCAGGTGTTTTATCAGTTATTGTGGCGATTTCGGGATTTGCCATCAAATCAACCAGGAGGCCGGTTGGTGCCGGCATTTGGCTATAACAATCGGCTCTAAACAAAAAAAGGAAAAGAAATAAAATAATTAGTTTCGATAGAGCTGACATGGATTTTGGCTTTGATCTTTTAAAAATACTTAAAAAAGGCGATTTTGAAAATGCTTCGACAATACGTTGAACTAAAAAGTATTTAGTATCCGGGTTTTTTTTTTTTGTTAATCAGCTTATTTTGAGGAACCAGACTGATCCGTAAATAGGAAATGTCCGTTTTTGAAAAAACCTTGTTAGCTTATATTTAATTGCTGCTAAAATACCTGCCTGTGATCGAAAATTGATCATTCATTTTTATATCCAAAGTAATTCACAGACAAGCTCCAGCTTATTTATTATCTGGGTAGCATTTCAGTAAGATCGTACTAATGCACTATCAAATGTTAAAAATTAATTATTCTAATGCCGTTAATTATAGTTAGTTTTAGACAATTCCTTTTCATTAGTGTCATATTTACTTAGATATAGCCTGAACGGTTACGGTGATTTTTAAGCTTTAACTAATTAGCTGGCATAAAACATCCAGGAGATGGATAATTTTTTCTTATAACAACCTGTTATCAGAAATGTTTCATTTTATTGGTGAGTTAGTTCGGCCAGTTGATAGCTAGATTTGATGATTTATGAAATTGAGAATTACTCAAAAGCAGCATAAACTATTTTTATAAACCATATAATTTAAGGTCAAATTTTGGGGTAAAAGTCTTATTGCTATGTACCGTAAATAAACAACATTAGTGCATAGCGAAAAGACAAGGAATTAAGGCAAATAGAACGTTGCCCGATGTGCATTTTATTTCCAATTTGTACCAAATACTAACAACCCCTAATAAATGGCATTTATTGATTATGTATTACAACCCCCGGCCTACGGCTGGAAGGATCTGGATGGAAATTTAGTTAAGCCGCAAACAGGTCAGATTTTCAAAGAGTTTTTTAAGCGACTAAATATTTTTAAAAGTCGTAAAAACTGGCTACCAGTTTTTAGCTGGTTCAAGATCATTTGTTTTTTACCCTTTTTGTTCCTTTTTGTTTTTAAGTTTTTTACTCCCATGCTGCTGCTTTATGCATTTCTGTACAGCATGGTTATCATGGGTACACACGGAACCGTTTGGCATCATCGTTATTGTACCCACAGGGCCTATAAATTTCGGAACAATTTTTGGCGTTTTATCACGCAGAATCTAACCATTAGTGTAATACCAGAAGAGATCTATGTTATTTCGCACCATGTTCATCATGCAAAATCAGATACACCTGGTGATCCTTATAATGCCGAGGCTGGTTTCTTTTATTGCTTCCTGGCAGATGTCAACCATCAGCCTATTGCGAAAGACCTCTCCGAGCTCGATTATGCCAGGGTCACAAAGCTAATGGCTCATACCGGTGTAAGAGGTAATACTTATAAGCAATATCAATACTGGGGTTCTTATGCAAATCCATTGCGATCAATATTAAGCTGGGTTTTAAATTGGGGATTCTGGTACCTTACATTTTACTTCTTAGGCGGGCATGCCCTCGCCTGTGCTTTGTTTGGCGCAGCTGGTTTTTGGGCTGTTGGCGTTCGCACTTTTAACTTTGAAGGTCATGGTAAAGGCAAAGACAGAAGACGAGAAGGCATTGATTATAATTGGGATGACAAATCAGTCAACCAACTTTGGCCAGGATTTGTAGCCGGCGAATGGCATAATAATCACCACCTATTCCCTAAAAGTGCACGTAGCGGGTTTAAAGCCTACCAGGTTGATATGGCATGGTATTATATCAGATCGATGCATTGGTTAGGCGCTATCAAGAGCTACCGCGACGACAAAAAGCAATTCCGCGAGAAATATTTGTAATATATAACTCAAATAAAAATGCCGGCTCCATTCCTGAAGCCGGCATTTTTACTTTAAGTATGTTGAATAAATCATCAAATGCAGATGAAATCCTGTACTACCTGATTATTATTGACCGGGCAAATAAAAGGCTAGCTTAAGCCTGATTATTGGAAGGATAGGAAATCTAAAAGCTCGTCTTACCGAAGATCGCCAGATTGTATGATTGCGGAGAGAGAGGGATTCGAACCCCCGGTACCTTTGACAGTACACCTGATTTCGAATCAGGCACATTGAACCGCTCTGACATCTCTCCTGTTTTAACGGGTTGCAAAATTAGAAAAATCCTTCGAACTTAATAGAACAGATTAGCTTTCTTAGGCCGATCAACTTCAGGTTTTGTAATGGTATAACCAGTAAAGGATCAATTTTAAAAATTGCGGATACAATTCTTCAAGGGTGATTCGTTTTTTTGGGTTACGTGGTTTTATACCCCGCTGAATGCCGAAAAGCCACCATCAACACAAATCATCGTACCGGTTACAAAAGCCGAGGCATCGCTGAGCAACCATACTAAGGCGCCTATAAGCTCGTCAGGATTGCCAAAACGCTTAAATGGGGTATTCCTTATCACCGACGCACCACGTTCGGTATACGTGCCGTCTGTATTGGTTAGTAAGCTTCTGTTTTGTTCCGTAAGAAAAAATCCGGGTGCAATTGCGTTCATTCTTATTTTGTCGCCATACCTGTTAGCCAGCTCAACGGCAAACCATTGGTTATAACAATCCATCGCTGCTTTTCCCATGTTATAACCTAATACTTTGGTAACTGCCCGTTTTGAGTTCATCGACGAGATGTTGACGATACTTCCCTTACCTGTTTTTGCTATTTCTTCACCAAATACCTGGGTAGGTTGCAGCGTACCCCAAAGGTTCAGATTAAGCACCTGTTTCATTCCCTCAAGGTTCATTTTAAACAAGTCTTCCTCAGGCTGTAACACCCCTTGAGGCATGTTGCCACCTGCAGCGTTTACCAGTCCATCAATCCGCCCATAGAGAGCTATTGTTTTATCTCTTGCTGCAATAAGCTGATCATTATCCAATACATCAGCTACAAGTGCAAATGCTTCGCTTCCATTTTTTCTAAGTATTTCGGCCCGCTTTTCGGCTACTTCGGTGTTTCGTCCTAAAATTCCTACTATTCCACCAGCTGCTGCTATGCCTGAAATAAATGACTGGCCCAAAATTCCGGTACCGCCTGTCACTATGATCACTTTATTTTTTAATGAGAAGCTATTTTCCATTTTTAAGCTATGCTTTAGATACCTAAATTGCAGTTTAGTTTATAATATATACTTATAACTAAATTCAGTCAGGGCAGACATCCATTTCAGACTACCATAGGCTGAACTGGTTAAATATAGGGAACAGTCGTAAATTATGCGATTAATCTGCGCAGATCTTTGGAACGATTTTAAAATGAGTTATTTAAATTATCCTGTCGATACACGCCTTAAATTTTAACTGAGCTTGCAATATTCAAGATAATAGAAATTTAAAAATATATAAAGTACTAATAATCAACCAAAAGCAAATTTTATCTAACCTTTGGATAATTTTATCGTTAAAATGCCAGTATACGCAAAAGGGCATTGATATTTGATGCAATACAGCATGTGAAACATTGCATCTGGTGGTTTCAATTTGATAATACAGAATGAAAAAGATAGAAATGTTCAGGAATTTATTATGGTTTCCTATAATCAGTTTAGTTCTGTTTAATATCACGTTTAAAATACAGGATAAAAATTATCATGTACCCAAGCTCTATTTTGTGATCCTGATTGCTTTGATCGCACTATACCTGCTCTCATTTCTGTTTAATAGGCGCTCAAATGATCATTTTTCTTGATTAAGTAACGTAATTATTGAGCTAATTTATTGATAGTTATGATTTTCGCCCTGAAAATCATGCGAAAAATACCCTTAAAAGCTTAACCAATAGCCCTAAATACCGTAAAAAGGATTGATTACTAATTAATTCTACCTGTTGATATTTTAGGGTATGCTATCTAGGATTTTTACTTCTTTAGTTGCTTTTCTCCTGGTCGTTCAATGTAATGCAGCAAATTATTATTTTGCGGCAAACGGAAGCGATTCTTATACAACAGTACAGGCCCAGAGTAAATCAACTCCATGGCAAACGATCAACAAACTGAATACTTTTTTTCCAAGTTTAAAAGCCGGCGACTCTGTTTTGTTCAGGTGTGGTGATACTTTTACAGGAACAATTGTAATAACAGCGTCCGGTGCAACAGGAAACCCAATTGTACTTGCATCTTATGGCACAGGTGCCAAACCAACGATAAGTGGTTTAGTACCGGTAACAGGTTGGACAAGCCTGGGGGGAAATATTTATCAGGGTAGTTGTCCCGGAGCTGGCGCCAACGTAAATGTTGTTGTTATGAATGGCGCGTTACAGCCTATGGGCAGATGGCCAAATGCTAATACTGCTAATGCAGGCTACCTTAATGTTGATAGCCATGTTGGCGATACTCAAATTACTAGTAGCGCATTAAATACAGCAGTAAATTGGGCAGGTGCAGAAGTAGTGATCAGAAAAAATCATTGGATATTAGACCGGGGTGTTATCAGTACTAATACGGCAACGGTTATTAATTATACGGATGTTTCACCCTATCAGCCTACAAACAATTTTGGGTTTTTCATTCAAAACAGCCCAAATACACTCGATCAACAAGGCGAATGGTATTTTAACCCTGCCAATAAAACTTTGCAGGTTTATTCAACAGCTGCACCAACAAATACAAGTGTACAGGTAAGCGGCTTAACATCACTTGTAACTGTTAGCGCGAAGAACTATATCACTGTAAACGGTTTGGCATTTGTTGGTGCCAATACTTATATTTTCAATATCAACACCTGTAACGGCTTTCAGATCAAAAATTGTACGCTGGGTTACTGTGGTATAACTGGTATCCTGGCCAACGTTACCAATAATTTTGTTGTTGACCATACCAGCATAAAAAACATGGCCAGTAACGGTATCCGTAATATTGGCGCTGCATACAGTACCCTGACAAATGATTCATTGATAAATATTGGTGCAATTGCAGGCATGGGGCAATCAGGCGATGGTAACTATGAAGGTTTGATGATGAATGGGAAAAGTGCCCTGATCGCAAATAACTACGTTGCTCAAATTGGTTATGACGGCATCGACTTTTCAAAAGGTGATAGCATCATCGTAAAGAATAATTACATTACAAATTTCGAATCGGTAAAGGATGATGGTGGCGGTATTTACTCTTATGCCGCTCAGGTTGATAGCAATACCAATTTCTACGGTATTCAAATTGTTGGGAATATCATAGAAAATACTTCAGCTGCTCCCTACGGTGTAGCTGGTACCGGCCCATCCTATGGTTCGGGTATTTATCTGGATGCAAATTGCACCGGTATTACCCTTTCTGGCAATTCTATCTCCAATTGTCTAACGGGTATGTTTATACACGAAGACCGGAATATTAATATTACCGGGAATACGCTTTATAACAACCAGGCGCAATTATTCTTTCTACACAATACCAGTTTATATGCAACAAAAAATAATGTCACTACGGGTAATATTATTTGTTCAAAAACATCGGCACAGACTAATTTATTATTGCAAACTATAAACGTTGGTGTTCAAACATTCGGCTCATTCAACAATAACTATTATAATAGTAGTATCAACAATATGTACCTGATCAATGCCAATGGTAAGGTGTTGAATTTGCAATTGTGGCAATACCTGTATGGTAAAGACCTTACTTCAGTAAACATGCCGGTAGTGCCCGCCTGGAATGTTGTGGCTCCTTCTAAAAGAACACTGTTTAGTAATTCTGCTTTCAATGCTAATATTACCGGTGTTACTACTTCATCGGCCAATGCTAATTTTCTGGCAAGCTGGGATAACACTACGGGGCTTGATGCCGGAAGTCTGAAAACTACCTTTTCGTTTGTTTCAGGCTCCCCCACCAATAATCCCATCATGAGTTTTAAAGTTGGTGCCGTTACCGCCACCAATGTTTACATGTTTAAGTTCAGCCTTAAATCAACCCATAATAACAGAAGGGTGATGGCATACCTCAGAAACAACGCGGCACCTTATAATATGGTTAGCCCTTTGCAATACCTTACCCTGGATAGTATCAGAAAAGAAAATACCATTATGATGACACCTACGGTAGCTTGCCCAAATACCGTGGTAATTCTCAGGCTCGAGAACGAAGACGTTACTACCTGGGTCGACAATGTGATGTTCCTGTGTACTAATTCGACCCCAATTGATCCTTCAACTCAAATTGTATACAAATCAAATCCATCAACAGCACCTTATACGCTAAAATTGGCCGGTACTTATTATGATGCCAAAGGCACCAAATATGCCGGGCAAACGCTCGTACCAGCTTTTGGTTCGGTACTATTGTTCAAACGAGCCGATACTGTAGTTACCGCTCCGCCAGTTATTTATGCTGCACCTAACGCTGGAAACGATTATAAAGCATTTAGTGTTTTACCAAAAACCAACGTTAATATAGGGGTATATCCAAATCCTGCATCTGATTATATCATGCTCAATTTTAATACCAGCAGTATAAAGGACCTCAATATCAAACTACTTAACCCTGCAGGTGACATTATCATCAACCGCCAGGTACAGGTTAACGATACCAGTTACAGATTTGAACTCAATCAAAAACCGCGGCCAGGCTGTTATTTCATTCAGCTAAGTGGTACTGGGATCAGCCAGACAAGCAAAATTATAATTATATAAAGGCTTGCTTTCGTGGCTAAATTTCTAAGCAAATTATTTTTTCGATAGAGATAATAATTTATCTTCGTAGAAGATAGATATGCTATTTAAAGTATAGATC
>CAISPD010000116.1 GCA_903887275.1 uncultured Mucilaginibacter sp. | reverse complement strand
TTTAATATTGCATCACGTTTTTTATCACCAGGTTCAACCTCGTTCGCTTTGGCATACATTTCAAGCGACCGTTCAATAGCTAACAATTCTTCTTTTACAGCAGGATACTTCACAGCCATTGCTTCCACCTCCAGCCTTTCAGCAGGTGAAACATCGCCTAAAACATAAAGTTCCAGGATGCCTGACGCTATATATGCTTTAACTTCTTCCACTTTCAATTAAAATTTTTCCTCAACTGCACTATTGCCATCCTCAACCGGGTCTTTATGGTCCCCAGGGGTACACCGAGTTCGTCGGCTGCCTCTACGTGGGTATAACCTTTAAAATATACCAGGTCCAATATCGACTTCTGTTCGGGATTAAGTTTTTCAACCAGGTCTTTCAGTCCTAAAAGCTCCGGATTGTATACCGTATTCCTTTTTTCGTCAATAAAAGTTACGTTATTTTCGAGTTCCTGGTTTTTATTTTGATTCTTAAAATCTTTGGAGCGGATCTTGTCTATCGCCAGGTTACGTGCAATATTTACCATCCAGGTAAACAGTCGCCCCTTTTCGGCGCTGTAACTGGCAAACGAGTTCCATATTTTTACGAAAGTATCCTGCAATACGTCTTCGGCGATCGCCGTATCGATCACAATACGAGAAATAACGCCAAATAGCGATGCTGAATACATATCATATAGCGCTTCAGCAGCTATCTTTTCCCGTTTCCCAAGCGCTGCGATCAAGTCCTCTTCCGAGAGCGATATTTTTTGTCTTCTGCTCAAGTTTATTTGCTCAAGTGATAAGCTAATATATGTATTGATCGGTTATAATTCAAACAAGTGTTTTTCGGCATGATAGGAGGAGCGTACAAGTGGTCCGCTTTCTACATACCTGAAACCCATATCGAGCCCAATTTGTTTGTATTTAGCAAATTGATCTGGGTGGATCCAGTCGATCACCGGGTGATGGCTCCTTGTTGGCTGCAGATATTGACCGAGTGTAAGTATATGTACACCCGCTTTAAGCAGGTCATTCATAGCTTCCAAAACATCTTCTTCTGATTCCCCAAGGCCCAGCATAATTCCTGACTTAGTACGCAATCCTGCTTTTGAGATATGCCTCAGGCAATCCAGACTACGGTCATATTTCGCCTGAATCCGCACTTCTTTGGTTAAACGGCGAACGGTTTCGAGGTTGTGCGAAACCACTTCGGGACGCACTTCAAGTACACGTTCCAGGTTTTCCCAGATGCCCCTGAAATCAGGCAATAAAGTTTCGAGTGTTGTTTCCGGACTTTCCCTGCGGATGGCATTAATGGTTTCGGCCCAAATGATCGAGCCACCATCTTTCAGGTCGTCACGATCTACTGAAGTGATCACGCAATGTTTAACCTGCATCA
Source organism: uncultured Mucilaginibacter sp. (assembly GCA_903887275.1). Classification (GTDB taxonomy): domain Bacteria; phylum Bacteroidota; class Bacteroidia; order Sphingobacteriales; family Sphingobacteriaceae; genus Mucilaginibacter. Next base: position 24,614 of record CAISPD010000116.1, on the reverse strand, counting down.
GCTTAACCGAATTAGCTACGCGGTTTGGTTCATCCAGATCAACAGCCAATGGCCTCCCGGTTGCAACCGCACAAAATGAGCATGAGCGGGTACAAATATTTCCCAATATCATAAAGGTTGCTGTACCTGCTCCCCAGCACTCGCCCATATTGGGGCAATTGCCGCTTTCGCATATAGTATGCAGCTTATGGGTATCCACAAGCCCGCGTACATGGGCATACTCTTTCCCCACAGGCAACTTCACCCGAAGCCAGTCGGGTTTGCGTGTTGTTTGATTTACAGGTACTACCGGTAATTCGATCATGCTGCAAATTTAGATAAAAAGCTTGTATTGATAGTATGTGACACAATTGTTGCTGTCAGCTAAATGTTAAATTGATTTTTAATGGCCAAACCATTGAATCTTTAAAATCTTACCGGTAAATTTATCCCCTAGAAATAGCCCCCTCAACAAACACAACTACTACAACCAATACAACCAACTCAACTAATACAACCAACAATGGCAACCGTAGAAACCACTTACATAGGCGACTTGAGAACCGAAAATATACACGTACAATCCGGAACAAAAATACTTACCGATGCACCAACAGATAACCAGGGCAGGGGCGAGGCCTTTTCGCCTACCGACCTGCTTGCGGTGGCTTTGGGTACATGCGCATTAACTACTATCGCTATTAAAACACGCAATAATGGTATTGATATCGCTGGCGCAAAATGTTCAGTTACCAAGGTGATGTCGTCCGCTCCGCCGCGTAGGGTTGCCCAGATTGATATCAAGTTTCATTTCCCTAAACAGTATTCGGAAAGCGAGCAAAAATTACTTGAAGAAATTGCGCTTACCTGCCCTGTTTACCTGAGTTTGCATCCCGACCTGGTGAAATCTGTAGATTTTGGCTGGTAAACAGAAAAGACAATGCACGTATAAGCACCGGCAATAAACCGGCGTTAAGGGTTGTACTTGTACTGTTTTTAGTTTAATACCGACAACGCTTCTTCAAGCGATATACTGCTGTGTGATTGGTCGAGTATGCACTCGCCATTTTTAATGACCAGCAATTGCGGCGATTCATGGTGGACCTGAAAATCCTGGGCTATATAGTTGGAAACTTCACGGTATTTGATCAGATCAAGGAAATAACAATGCAATTCTTCAGGAAGTTGCTCATCGTCCATTTCTAATCTGCGTTTTGCCATCAGGCTTACCGCACAGCGGGTGCTGTGTTTAAAAATAATACTGAAGCCTTCTTGTTTTTTGATCTCGTCGACCTGTTCAGCAGACTGCAGGTGTATCCAATTCATAATTATTTGAAAAAAAATTAGTCTGTAAAAGTAACTTGCATAGGGCTAATTCGCTTCAAATAAGTACAAAAATGACTATCGGCTGTTTTTTGGGTAAGAATTGTAAGCCGCACAGAGTTTATTAGAGCATGATGCTATGGTGCCGGCTGCCAGAACCAAAAGAGCTATGTATATTAGTTTTTTCATTGTTCAATACGAGAGTTTAAACGTATATCAGGATTTTAAAGTTTCAGCTAAATCAGCCATTTTGATAGCGGTAATTGCAGCTTCATCACCCTTATTGCCATGCTTTCCCCCTGCACGATCTACAGCCTGCTGTTGATTGTCAGTGGTAAGTACTCCAAATATAACTGGTTTTGAATACTTTATTGCAACATTAGTTACGCCATTGGCCACTGCATTACAAATAAAATCGAAATGCCGTGTTTCGCCCTGTATCACACAGCCCAGGCAGATCACTGCATCCAGGTGCAGGTTCTTCAAAAGCAGGTCCGCGCCGCTTGTTAGCTCAAAGCTGCCGGGAACTGTATAGTTGAAAATATTAGAAGGCAAAGCACCGTGATCGATCAGGCTTTGATAGGCACCCTGGTAGAGTGCGTTGGTAATTTCAGCGTTCCATTCCGCTACGACAATACCAAACCGATAGGGTGCTGCAGAGGGAATTTCAGTATGCGAAAAATCGGATAAATTTTTTAGCTGGGTTGACATTTATAAATGCTATAAACGTGAAAATGGTTGTATCATTTGTACTAAACTAATTAAAAAGCCTGGTACAACCAATACAACCATTAAAACAATGCAATACTTATTATTGCACATTAGCGTCGGCGCGGGCAATATATGCGTCTATGCTTTGTGCTTCGGTACTTTCAGGGTAATCTGTTTTAATTTTTTTATAGGTATCAGAAGCAGATTTAAAATCTTTCTGGGCTTCGTAAACCAGACCAAGCTTTTTCAGATAAAACGGAGATAAGAATTTGTTACCTGCCTTGTCTGCTGCTTTCTTAAAATAAGTTTGTGCTTTATCGTAGTCTTTCAACTCAACATAGGCATCGCCTGTGCCACCAAGTGCTTCGGCTGCAACCATGCTGTCGCCACCACGGTAGTTGGTAAGGTTATCGATCGCTTTTTTGTATTCGCCTTTATTCAGGTAAGCAATTCCAAGGTAATAATAGGCCAGGTTAGCCGATTTGGTATTGCTATAGTCGGCAATGATCTTTTCAAAGCCAGGATATCCAGCATCACCTTTGATCGCTTTGTCCCACTCTTTTTTTGACCACCAATCCTGAGCTGCATACATTTGGCTTCCGGCGGTTTCCTCCCTTGGTGCCAGGTATAATTTTTGGTAACCCAGGTAAAGCAGTACCATTAAAACAATGGCTGCAGCTATAAAAGCCAGGCTTTTTTGGTTCTCGCGTACAAACTTGCCCGTTTGACCTGAATCCTTCTTTTCTGCAACCGGATGATGGTTGCCTGTAACCGGGGCATTGTTATTAGTTTGCGTTTTCGACATTGTTATTCTAAAATTAAAGTTTGCAAAAATACAGTTTTCAAGTTTGTAAGCAATAGCGCAACGGAATTATTTAAGGGATAGTTGATTATGCCTGTTGCCTTGAGCTACTTTGACGGGCCGGGCAGGTTTTTTACCGGTTCTGCTAGTCATTTAACCTGCTAATGCAAATTAACGCAATCAACTAAATTGCTACCTTTGAAACGCACATATGTACCTCCAGAACATTTCTGTCATTAACTTTAAGAACTATACCGGCGCCGACCTGGTTTTTAGTGAGGGCGTAAATGCATTCACCGGCGATAATGGTGCAGGTAAAACTAACCTGCTGGACGCCATACATTACCTGTCGCTTTGTAAAAGTTATTTCAACCCTATTGATAGCCAGCAGATAAGGCAGGGCAGTGATTTTTTTATTGTAAGCGGAGTTTTTAATAAAAATAGCCAGGCAGAAACAGTAGCATGTTCGGTTAAGCGTAACCAGAAAAAGCAATTCAAGCGTAACAAAAAAGATTATACGCGCCTGGCCGATCATATAGGCTTGTTTCCTCTGGTAATGATATCGCCTTATGATATCAGTATTATTATTGAGGGTAGCGAAGAACGAAGGAAGTTTATTGATAATGTGATCTCTCAAACGGATAATAAATACCTTGACGAGCTGATTGCTTACAATAAGGTTTTGATCAATCGCAATTCACTATTGAAGCAAATAGCCGATACCGGCAGGTACGATCCGGATTTACTGGCAGTGTTCGACGAGCAATTGATCAATTCAGGCAGGGTGATCTTTCAAAAGCGAAAAGCATTTATGGAGGTATTTGCCGAAATCTTCAATATGCATTATCAATACCTGAGCAGCGATGCCGAAAATGTTGATCTGGTGTATGAGTCGCAATTATTACAGGATGATCTGGCCGTACTCCTGAAAAAGAACCTTGAAAAAGACAGGGCACTTGAACGTACCACGGCAGGCATACACCGGGATGAATTACAATTCGCTATTCATGGGATGCCGATGAAAAAGTTTGGTTCGCAGGGACAGCAAAAATCATTTTTGATCGCATTAAAACTTGCGCAGTATACCTTTCTCGATAGGCAGAAAGGATTTAAACCGTTGTTGCTGCTTGATGATATTTTTGATAAATTAGACGAAAAGCGGGTAACTAAACTGATGCAAATGGTATCAAATCACGATTTTGGCCAGGTTTTTATAACGGATACCAATGCCGTTAAGGTGGAGGGGATTTTCAAAAAGATCGGTGTCGAAATACAGCTGTTCAAGATAAAAGGAGGCGAAATTGATGCGTAAAGCTAACGACAAGACGCTAAAAGAAGCCATAGAGCAAATGATGCAGGTTTATAAGATTAAAAGGCGTTTCGACGAAACTGGCATCATCTCGGCTTGGCCCGAACTGGTTGGAAAATCAGTTGCTAACAGAACCAAAGAATTATTTATAAGCGACAAAAAGCTCTTCCTGCGCATCGAGTCTTCCGTGATAAAAAACGAATTGATGATGATCAGATCTCAGATCATCGAGAAGATAAACAAAGAAGCCAACAGTTTGTTGGTGGAAGAGATTATCTTCCTCTAGACCAGCGCGACCTTACCGGTGACTTTTTCCGGAAATCATCACTCAGGATAGAATATCCAAGAATAATAAACCCAGGTGTAATGAAAAGTAACTGCACTTCGGGTGGGTGGTGTATAAAGAATAGCGCATTGATGAAAATGATCGCAATGATCATGATCGCGTAAAGCACACTTTTTACCAGTATTTTCATATTACAGTTGTATTGATAGATTAATAACAATACAAAAACCCTGCCAATTTTTAAACTCGGATATTATTGGGTATTTTGCCTTATAAAGCTAAGCACAAATACCTTAAACTCCAATTAATGAGGAAATTATTTCCGGGGAAATTGCAAAGATTCTTCCAATTCCCCGGAAATAAAAGTATTAGAAACGCTCGAATGCCGAGAAAAAGAAGTTGCCTTCGATAGCAGCATTCTCATCCGAATCAGATCCATGGATAGCATTGGCATCAATAGATTTGGCGAACAGGTTACGGATAGTACCGGGCTCGGCTTTAGTTGGATCGGTAGCGCCGATCAATTTTCTGAAATCTTCAACAGCGTTGTCTTTTTCAAGAATAGCTGCCACAATCGGTCCCGAAGTCATAAATGCAACCAGGTCGTTATAGAACGGACGTGCCTTATGTACAGCGTAAAACTGGCCTGCTTTTTCGGTGCTTAGCCAAATGTATTTCATAGCGGTAATTTTAAAGCCGCCTTTTATGATATGATCTAAAATTGCGCCGGTATAGCCGTTTCCTACAGCATCAGGCTTGATCATTGTAAATGTTTTGTTGGTTTCCATCTCGTGTTTTAAATTGCCGCAAAAGTAGCGTTTTAAACGTTAATAAGATAGGCTGTATTTAATTTATTTCCTTAGCTTTGCACGCTATTTGAAAATAAATGTTGCAACTGTCCAGGTTAAGGAGTTTTTTGGAACAACCCCGTCATATTGTGATCACTACGCATCACAAACCTGATGGTGATGCGATGGGATCATCCTTGGGATTATATAATTATCTTATCCAGCAGGGGCATCACGTTACCGTAATTACTCCAACCGATTACCCCGATTTTTTGTCGTGGATGCCAGGTAATGGCGATGTACTGATCTATACCGACAACGTTGAAAAAAGTGTGGAATTGGTAGCTGCCGCTGAGTTGATATTTTGCCTTGATTTTAACACGCTGAGCCGCATCAACCAATTTGGTGAGATCGTACGCGCAAGTACCGCTCAAAAAGTGATGATAGACCATCACCTGGAGCCTGAGGATTTTGACGATTACCGGCATTGGGACATTAACGCTTGTGCTACTGCACAATTAGTGTATGATTTTATCGTTAACCAGTTACATCGTAAAGAACTGATCAATAAAGATGTTGCTACCTGTCTTTATACAGGCATCATGACTGATTCGGCTTCATTTAAACTTCCGAATACCACAGCTGCGGTTCATCGTATTGTAGCTGAACTGATCGATAGCGGCGCTGTTAACTGGGCAATCCACGACCTGGTTTATAGCACGATGTCTGAAGACAGGCTGCGTTTTACAGGTTATTGTATCAGTAGTAAACTGGAAGTGCTGCGCGATTTTAACACCTCACTAATCGTAGTCAATAAGAAAGAACTGGAACATTATAACGTGGAGACCGGCGACACCGAAGGAATTGTCAATTACGGACTGGGAATAGAGGGTATAAAGCTAACAGCTTTCATCGTTGAGCGGAAAGATAGAGTAAAACTATCCTTACGTTCAAAGGGTGAATTTCCGGCCAACGAGATCTGTAAAAAGTATTTTAACGGCGGAGGCCATCGGAATGCAGCCGGAGGCGAATCGTCGGCCAGCCTTGAAGAGGTTGTAGCTCAATTCAAATCAATTTTACCAGCATATAAAAAACTTTTAATACAATAAATGATGAAGAAAAATTTAATGTTTATAGCAGTTGCAGCCATTGGATTAGCTGGCTGCAATGGTGGCTTCAAACAGGCACCGGCCGGGCTTTTATATAATATTCATACCGATAAAAGCGGTCCGAAAATAAAAGATGGGGACTTTTTAAGTGTTAACGTGATTGCTAAAACCGAAGGCGACTCAGTTTTAATGAGCACTTATCAAACCAGCACTCCGGCTAACCTGGTGATGCGCAAATCACAGCCAGGCGAAATTTTTAGTGTTTTCCCTTTTCTTACCGAAGGAGATAGTGTAACGGTAAAAACCAACATTGATTCGCTGACCAAAAAGCCAGGTTCACGCAGACCTCCTTTTAAGGGTAAGTACATTGTTTATGAATTAAAGGTTGAAAAAGTAATTGCCAAAGGCAAATTGCCGGATTCAGTTTGGAATAGCCAGATCAAAACCTATCTGAACGCACAAAATCTGGTATTAAAAAATAACGAGGAAGCGAAGTTTAAAAAATATGTCGCAGACAACAAACTGGTGGGTACTACTACTCCGAGTGGCTTGTTTTATGTTGTGACCCAACCTGGAAACGGCGAAAAGCCAGCCGTAGGCGATACCGCTGAAGTTTATTACACCGTTAAATTCTTCAACGGAAAAGTACTCGAAACCAATATCAAGGAAGTTGCTCAAAAGAATAACAATTTCAATCCGGGTTTACCTTATAAGCCGATCCGTGTACCGGTTGGGGTTAAGAAAATGATTCCGGGATGGGATGAAGGATTACAATTGGTTAGCAAAGGCGAAAAAGCAACCTTTGTTATCCCATCAAAATTAGCTTATGGCGAGCAGGGCAACCCTGGTGGTGTTCCGCCTTATACAAGTTTGGTATTTGATATCACGGTTGTCAATATCATCCACCAAAATCCAAATGCACCAAAACCGGTCGAAGCGCCGCAGCCAACTGTGCAGCTTAAACCAACTGGAAAATAATTGATCAATAACCCCTCCGGGATTACCGGGGGGCTTTTTGTTTTAAGATGAAAAAACTTATTTACACTGCAGCGATATTGATGGCAGCAATTGGCCAATTACGTGCTCAGGATGGTTTTACACGGACCGGTGAGGGCGTATTAGTTAAAAATCTGACCAACAAGCCGGGTACAAAGATAAAGGTGAACGATGTGGTCACTTTTGACATCGTACAAAAAACTGATAAAGATTCACTTCTTGGAAGCACGTATGCATCAGGTCAGCCGGTAAAGCTGCAGGTGCATGCGCCACAAAATCAGGCCGATCTGATGGACGTGTTTCCTTTGCTGGCTGCACAGGATAGTGCTTGCGCTAAGGTGTCAACAGATTCAATTTTTAAGGGACACGAAAATGATCGCCCGCCGTTTTTTCCGAAAGGAAGTTATCTGGTATGTTATATCAAAATACAGCGGGTACAATCACTTGACGAAGCCATTGCTGAACGCAATAAATTGGTAGATAGTTTAAAAAGTGCAGAAACCGCAGCGCGTACAAAATACATTACCGATCATAAATTGGTTTTAAAAACCACAGCTTCGGGTTTAAAATACATTATCACCAAGCCATCCATCAAATATAAACCACTTGCAGGCGATACTGTATTGGTTGACTATGTTGGAAAATTACTCGACGGACAGGTTTTTGATACCAGTATTAAAGCGGAGGCCCAAAAATCCGGAACTTTTCAGGAAGGACGTCCTTATGAGCCGATCAAGTTTGTAGTTGGCCAGGGTAAAGTTATACAAGGTTGGGACGAAGGTTTACTTTTATTAGGCTCCGGCGCAAAGGCAACGTTCATCATTCCGTCCAGCCTGGGTTACGCAGATCAGGGTCAGGGGGCAATACCACCTTATTCAACCCTGGTGTTTGATGTAGAGATGAAAGCCGTTCATCCGATCAAACATCCTGCGCAACCGCTTAAGCATACAGCAAAAAAGCCGGTCGCAAAAAAACCGATAGCTACAAAGAAGAAAAGCTGATTTTAAGCCCCTGCAAATGCCGGGGCTTTTTATTTTTGCCCAATGGTTTTAACCGATACACATACCCATCAATATTACCAGGCCGACCTGCAATTACGTGCCGTGCAAATGCAACGTTGTTTTGACAATGGCGTCAGCCGCCTGTTTTTGCCCAATGTTGATTCAAAGTCGATGGCGATGGTATTTGATCTGGCAGCAAACTATCCCGAAAACTGTTTTCCTATGTTGGGCCTGCATCCCTGTGATGTAAAAGAAAACTGGCAGGAAGAGTTAGCACTGATCAAAGCAGCAATCCCGGAAAATAAAATTTATGCGATAGGTGAGATCGGGATAGATCTTTATTGGGACAAAACCACACTGGATATTCAGGTTGAAGCGTTTAAAATTCAGATCGCCTGGGCGAAACAATACCTATTGCCTATCGTGATCCATTGCCGCAACTCCTTTGATGAAGTTTACAAGTTACTTCTTGAAGAGCAAGACGATAGGTTGCGGGGCATCCTCCATTGCTTTACCGGAACCATAGATCAGGCACAGAAACTTATAGATATTGGTTTTTACCTGGGTATAGGTGGTGTAGTCACCTATAAAAATTCGGGACTGGATAAAGTTGTGGAGCAAATCGACCTGAAACATATCGTGCTCGAAACAGATTCGCCCTACCTTACGCCGGTTCCTTTCCGCGGAAAGCCTAACGAAAGTGCGTACTTAACTTACATTGCCGAAAAGGTTGCTGACCTGCACCATTTGCCGGTAGAGAAGGTGGCCGAGGTAACCACTGAAAATTCAAGGGCTATTTTTGGCGTGTGAAAGCTTGTTATAACTTCAGTCTTTTTTAGCCCAACTGATAAGGTCGGTTAAATGCCTCCTGTTTTACCTTAAAGTATTCGGCCAGCTTTCTGATTACATCTTTAGATAAACCTTTTTTGTAGTTTAAAATATCAGAAGTATAACCCTTGCTGATACCTAAAATAGCCGTAATATCTTTTTGTTTTAAACCATGGCCAGCCATAAATGAACGAAGTAGCAGGATCGGGTCCGTTTCGTTGAAACTATTGTTTTCGTCATCATATTTTGCAACCAATAAAGTCAATAGATCTATTTCGTCCTGTACATTTTCTGAATTTGCATGAGTTACAAGGTATTCCAATTCTTCACAATACCGATCGTATTGTTCTCGGTTTTTAATGATAGTATATTTCAATGCTACGGTTTCCATATTTAATAAACATTAATTGTGTATTGCTCTCCTCGCTTACAAATCTTATCGTATTTGGCGTGCGTCCCAATCCAGCAAACAAATAGATGCACCTGTTTTTCTCCAAATGCATATTTGCAGATCAAACGGTAATTGTTTCCTGCAATGTCAGAAACTACCCCATCGCTTCCTTTGCCTAACAGATCTGCCGAATTGAAGGTCTGTTTTATATTGCCTGTTAGTTGCCAATCTGAGAATTTGATTTTAACTAACCAATCTTCCAGAGGAGCTTTGCTCGTAGGATGTACAAGCGAAAAATCCACTAAGGTTTGCTTTTTGATAAGGTGAAGACTGATACTGATATCCAAGGTAAGCAAAAGTTAGCAAAAAGAGAACTTTTTAATTGATATTTTATGACACAAATTATTGGGAGCAATAAAAGATTGGCAACGTTATGATGATTTTGCGGCACCCATGATTTTCTGAATAACACTTACCAGCCAAAACATTTAACATATTAATTTCAACAATTTTATTATACACTAACAATTTCATACATTAGTTTTTCTCAATTATAAAACCGGGTTAACTGATTATTGGAATGCGTTTAAAGAAATTTTATACGTTATTTTTTATTGCTGGCTCAACGGCCGCGCTGGTATCCTGCCATGGTTCTGCCCCGAAATCTGTTGCATCTGAAGATATCCCCGATGTAGTAAGTTATAATTTTAACATCAGGCCCATTCTTTCGGATAAGTGTTTCAAATGCCATGGTCCGGACGCCAATAAACGTAAAGCAGACCTGCGGCTCGACCTGCCCGAGGGTGCTTATGCTGCTTTAAAGGACGATCCTTCGGCACATGCTATTGTGCCGGGTGATCCCGGTGCCTCCGAGTTGTATCGCCGTATCACGTCGGCAGATTCAGATCAGGTGATGCCTACGCCTACCTCTCATCTGAAGCGTTTAAGTGCCTACGAGGTTGCGCTTATTAAAAAGTGGATAAAGCAGGGTGGACAATATGAAAAGCACTGGGCTTTTGTACCGCCTAAATCTCCTGCTGTACCCGAAGTTGAGGATAAGGCCTGGCCTAAGAACGAGATCGACTATTTCGTACTGCACAAACAGGAACAGAAAGGGTTTAAACCTAATCCGGAAGCCGATAAGGAACGATTATTGAAGCGACTGAGTTTCGATCTGAACGGACTACCCCCGGATATTGCGCTGATGGATAAATTTCTGGCTGATCAAAGTGCAAATGCTTACGAGAAAATAGTTGACGAGTTGATGGCCCGCCCCCAGTATGGTGAAAAAATGGCCCTGCATTGGCTTGATATAGCACGGTATGCTGATTCACATGGCTATCAGGACGATAATTACCGCACACAATGGCCATGGCGCGATTGGGTAATACATGCCTATAACGAAAATTTGCCTTATAAGGACTTCATTACCTGGCAGCTGGCCGGTGATCAGATACCCGGGCATACCGCCGAGCAACTCTTGGCTACAGGCTTTAACCGTAATCATAAAATTACCGAAGAAGGCGGAGTTATTGATGAGGAATACCGGGTTGCTTATGTGACCGACCGTACCAACACCTTTGGCAAAGCATTGTTAGGCATGACCCTGGAATGCGCACACTGCCACGACCACAAGTACGACCCGCTGAGCCAGAAAGACTATTACCAGATATTCTCCTTTTTTAATAGTGTAAAGGAGCCCGGCATTCAATCAACTGTTGGTGGCCCCGAAACTTATGCCAAGCGTCCTATGATGCAGATCAGTAATGAGGATGTTAAAGGCTTGCTGAAATTTGTGAATAAACAGGATACCGGTAAACTCATTGTATCGGTTATGGGGGATACGGAGGTATACCGTAAGACCTATATTCTGAAAAGAGGTAATTACGACTCCCATGGTGCAGAAGTATTCCCCTCCACGCCTAATGCAATATTGCCTTTTAATTCAAAATATCCTAAAAACAGATTAGGTCTGGCTAACTGGCTTTTTGATGGCCAAAACCCGCTTACTGCCCGTGTTTATGTGAACCAGCTTTGGGAGGAATTTTTTGGCAGAGGTATCGTTAAAACCCTGGGCGATTTTGGCATGCAGGGCGAGTTACCCGCGAACCCCGAACTGCTGGATTGGCTCGCTGTAGATTTCAGGACACATGGCTGGAATGTGAAACGACTGGTCAAGCAGATCGTGATGTCTGCAACTTACAGGCAATCAGCAGTGGTTGATCCGGAAAAATTGAAGAATGACCCGGACAATATGTTGTTAGCAAGGGGGCCACGCAACCGCCTTCCTGCTGAGTTTATCAGGGATATGGCACTATATAGCAGTGGCCTGTTGAACAAATCGATCGGTGGCCCAAGCGTTAACCCTTATCAGCCACCCGGGCTATGGGAGAGTACCACTTCCGGGCGCGGACAGTTAGCCAGTTACCGGCAGGTACACGGTCCCAATTTGTACCGCCGGGGAATGTACACGTTGATCAAACGAACCTCGCCTCCTGTAGAGATGGCAATATTTGATGCCAGTAACCGCGACCAGTGTGAAGTACAGCGGCTTCGGACCAATACGCCTTTACAAGCGCTGGAAATGCTGAACGACCCTACTGTGCTGGAGTCTGCACGTATACTGGCGACAAGGGCAATGCAGGAAAATAATTCACCGCAGCAAAAAATATTTGAGGCATTCAGGCGGATAATTTGCCGCAAACCAACCGCAAGGGAAATGTCTATCTTAACAGGATACTACACTGAGCAGCTGCATTCAATAAGGTACGGTGAAGCACAGAAGTTTTTAAATGTTGGGGAATCGCCTCAGGCAAAAGGCATTGATAAAATAACGCTGGCTGCTATGATGAAAGTGATCGATACGATTTATAATTTAGAAGAAGCTATTACCAAAACCTGATAGCATGGAAAAGGAATTTTTAGAACACGGTCTAAGTATAAACAGGCGCAAATTTCTATCCAGGCTCAGCCTTGGTATAGGGAGCGCTGCCTTAGGATCATTGTTAATTCCCGACTTGTTTTCTGGTCTTTCAGGGGATAGCGGTGCCGATTTTATTCCGGGCATACCCAATTTTGCGCCCAAGGCTAAACGGGTGATTTACTTGTTCCAGGACGGCGCCCCATCACAGCTTGAATCTTTTGATTATAAGCCCAAGCTGCGCGAAATGATGGGTCAGGAGCTACCTGCTTCGGTTCGCGGTAGCCAGATATTGACGGGCATGACCTCTCAGCAGAAATCGTTCCCCCTGGCTGGTTCCTATTATGATTTTAAACAATATGGCCGTTCGGGTGCCTGGGTGAGTGACCTTTTCCCGCATATCGGTAGTATTGCAGATGATATTTGTATTGTTAAAACGATCTACACAGAAGCCATTAACCACGACCCGGCACTTACCTTTTTTCAAACCGGAGCTCAGCAGGGTAACCGCCCAAGTATGGGCTCCTGGGTGAGCTATGGCCTGGGTAGTGAGAATAAAAATTTACCTGCCTTTACTGTTCTTTTGTCAAAAGGAAAGGGTAACGGTCAAGGTGTTTATTCAAAATTGTGGAGCAATGGCTTTTTGGATTCAATTCACCAGGGTGTACTTTTCAGCAGTAGTGAAAATCCGGTGCTTTATCTGAACGATCCTGAGGGTTTAAACCGGCAGGAACGTCGTAAAATGCTTGATAAATTGGCTGAGCTCAATGACCTTTCGGCTAAAGAGTTCCATGATCCCGAAATAGCCACCAAAGTTCAGCAATACGAGATGGCCTACCGAATGCAAACGGCGGTCCCTGATATTATGGACGTATCTAAAGAGCCTGATGATATTGTGAAACTATACGGACCGGATTGTCTGGTGCCGGGAACCTACGCGGCCAACTGTTTGCTTGCCCGTAAACTTTCGGAAAATGGGGTAAGGTTTGTGCAGTTGTATCACCAGGGATGGGACCAGCACAGCAATCTGCCTATGGAAATGGCAGGCCAGGCAAAGGATGTCGATCAGGCATCAGCTGCATTGGTGACCGATTTGAAACAACGCGGTTTATTGGACGAGACCCTGGTGATTTGGGGTGGTGAGTTTGGCCGCACAAATTATAGCCAGGGTAAACTGGAAAAAGCCAACTATGGCCGTGATCACCATCCACGCTGTTTTTCTATCTGGATGGCTGGCGGTGGTATCACACCGGGTATGGTATATGGTGAAACCGACGACTTTGGTTATAACATTGTTCGCGACCCGGTGCATGTGCATGATTTTCATGCTACGGTATTGAACCAATTGGGTATCGACCATACCAAATTAACCTTTAAAAGCCTCGGACGCCGTTATCGGCTTACAGATGTAGCTGGTAATGTTATAAAGGGTATAATTTCCTAAAAAATAAATATGGAACGACGGAGTTTTATTAAGCAAAGTGCGCTGGTTTCAGCAAGCTTTTTTATTGCAAAGGATCTTTTTGCAAAAGATAAAGGCCCGATTTACGGTCATGGCAACATGCGTTATCGCATGAACAACAAATGGAGCAAAGCCGACCCGATGCGTAACCCGGTAAACGACTGTCACGAAATGGTGCAGGATAAAAAAGGACGGATACTCTTGCTGACCAACGAGACAAAGAACAATGTGCTTGTTTATAATAAATCTGGTAAGCTGCTGGATACCTGGGGCCACGATTTTCCGGGTGCACATGGTTTTACGCTGTTTGATGAGAATGGGACCGAGGTGTTATTTATAACTGATACGGTCAAACATCAGGTTTATAAAACTACGATCGACGGTAAACTATTAATGACACTTGATGTGCCTCTTGACTCCGGGGTTTATAAAAAAGCAGATGAATTTGTGCCAACTGAAACGGCAATAGATACCAATGGCGATATTTTTATAGCCGATGGTTATGGCGCGCAGTATATTACCCATTACGATAAAAATGGTAAACTGATTAATTTTTTTGGAGGACGCGGTGATGGCGACGAACACCTGGACAATTGCCATGGTATTGTTATAGACAGGCGAAACCAGGTGCCTACCCTTTTGGTAACTGACCGTACACGTAACTGCTTTAAACGATTTAGTATGGATGGCAAATTGCTGGGAGTGATCAAACTGCCGGGTGCCTGTGTTTGTCGCCCGGTGATCAAAGGCGAATATTTATATGCCGCGGTATTACGATCTCCTAACCTTGATAGTGCAAATTCAGGTTTTACAACAATTTTAGATAAGAACAATAAAGTAGTATCCAACATAGGTGGAACCGAGCCGGTTTACAAGGATGGGATTTTACAGGCCATGGCTCAAGCCGAGAAAATTTTCCTGAACCCTCATGACGTTTTAGTAGACAACGACGAGAATCTATACGTTGCGCAGTGGGCCTCGGGAAAAGTATATCCCTATAAATTTACACGTGTTTAAATGATCAAAAGCAGCTATAAAGCTTTTGCAGATAATACCCTATTTGCGCTTAATATTTTTATTGTAGTGCTGGTAATGGCCGGCGACCATCTTACCATCCCTGCCTGGCTGCAACCGGTAGGGCGTTTGCATCCGCTATTACTGCATTTTCCTATCGTACTGTTATTGCTGGCTATGCTGATGGATATTTTCCGCTACCGGCCGGTATTTAAAGCGGAGAAAACATATCAGGATATTGCTTTGCTATTATGGTTAAGTGGGGCATTGCTAGCTGCAATAACCGCTATTATGGGTTTGTTTTTGTCGCGCGAGCCGGGATATAGCGGCACCGAATTGCAGTGGCATCGCTGGCTGGGAGTAGGTATTGTTTTTTTGGCCACGGTTATTTATGTGTTTCGGAATGATGCCTGGTATGATGCCGGAATGGCAAAAAAAGCTTCTGCGATACTTGCACTATTTTTAATTATCGGCGGACACCTTGGCGGCGATCTTACTCATGGGGAAGATTTTATTCTCGGGCCGGTTTTGAAGCCTAAGGGACCTACCGTACCTATAGACCAGGCCCTGGTTTACCGCGACGTGGTGCAACCAATTTTTGAAAGCAAGTGTATCAGTTGTCATAATTCGGATAAGATGAAAGGCGGCCTGATGCTGACCGAAGAAAAAGTGATCATGAAGGGTGGGAAAGACGGCACGATCATTGTGCCAGGTCAGCCACAGATCAGTTTGCTACTGCAACGTATACATTTGCAGGAGGATGACAAAAATCATATGCCTCCGGTTGGAAAGCCGCAATTATCGGCTGCCGAGCAAGCTGTGCTTTACCATTGGATAAAGGAAAATGCCAGTTTTAATACAAAAGTTGCTGCGCTTCCTGCTTCAGATTCTTTGCGTTTAGCTTCTGCACCATTTTTGAGATCGGCAGAATCAGTTGAAGAAAAATACGATTTTGCAGCTGCTGATGAAAAAGCTCTCCAGAAACTTAATAACAACTACCGTGTCATTGCACCGGTAGCTGCCGGCTCACCTGCTTTGGCAGTAGATATATATAACCGCTCGGTTTATACATCAAAAACACTGGATGAACTGACGCCTATTAAAAAGCAGATTATCTCGCTTAATCTGGATAAAATGCCTGTTAAAGATGAAGAACTGAAAACTATCGCACAGTTTGAAAACCTCCGGACACTTAACCTTGATGGCACAGATATTACAGGTAATACATTGCATAACCTGTCATCATTGAAGTTCCTCCGATCGCTATCTCTTGCCGGTACCAGGATCGGTGAAGGGGCATTTGATCAGTTAAATTCATTCAAAAGTCTGAAACAGGTAGTGGTTTGGAATACCGGACTTACAAACGTCCAGATTGCAAAATTACAGTCGGTAAATAAAGCGATTCAGTTTATTGCTGGGTACAAAGACAATGGTAAACCCATGAAACTCATTCCTCCGCAGCTAAAAAATACCGCATTTGTTTTTAAAGAGCCTGTTGAACTGCACATCTCCAGCCCTGTTAAAGGGGTTGATATCAGATATACTACTGACGGTAGTGATCCCGACAGTGTTAAAGCGCTGGTTTATAAACCCGGTATCATGTTAAGTAACACTACAACGCTTAAAGTACGGGCATTTAAGGCCGGATGGTATGGGAGTGATGTTGTAAGCGCATCCTTTTATAAAAACACCTTTTGGCCGGATAGTGTTGCGCTTATCAAACCGGTAAATGAAAAGTACCAGGCAGATGGCGCCCGCACAATTATTGACGGCGACCTGGGTGGAACCAATTTTGGTAACAATAAATGGTTAGGAACCCAACAGGATATGGAGTTTTTGTTATTTTTCAAAAATCCTGTAAAACCAGCGGTACTAACCCTCAATTGTCTGAAGGCCATTCCAAGCCAGATCTTTTTACCCTCGGCTATAGAAGTATGGGGAGGGGCAGATCAGCAGCATTTGCGGCTGATTAGCACGCTTAAAACCGGCGAACAAAAGAAAGACGACCCTTCCGTTGCGTTGGCAATGAATTGTAAGCTCAATTTAAATGTGCCTGTCAGTTGTATAAAGGTTATCGCCAAACCTATCTATAAACTTCCGGCCTGGCACCCTGCAAAAGGCAAACCTTCCTGGGTTTTTGTAGATGAAGTATTGGTAAATTGAAAACTGTTGTTGATAATGCCTATGCGTGTGCCGGTAAATTTTTACTGGTTGCATTTGTATATTGATCTAAATGATCAATTTTTCAAAAGATTCAAATTACATGCAAATGTCAAAAAAGTCTACTTATTTTATAGACTAAACAAAATTTATTAGATTTGTTATGTTGAAATATGCGAATTTTTTTATTCATCGCTGGTTTCACTTCAAAATATTTTGGATTTAAATAGCTATTATTTGTAAATTCAAAGTTCAGGTTGGCCAGCTAATTATTATCAATAGAAACAGTTATGGCAACATATCGTCATATTAATTTTGCTAAGGTTATTTTGCTCGGAACATTCTTAATGTTCAGTCAATTTTCTTTTGCGCAATTAAATGTCGGTGCTGAACAGCATTTTCAAAATTCAGATTCGCTTGTGATCACAAAGCAGTTGGTTACCGCTGCCGAATTGCCCAGGATAGACGACAATTTAGGGCCAATGCTCAAGACTATCAAAGGCCGAAAATCCCTGATGTCGTACCTGAAGCAAATGAATACCGTAGAAGGGGTTCGCTACAATCAATCGAGGGCCCGTTTTTATTATCGACTTGCTACAACCTTTGCCCGCTTAAGGATGTATCCTTTGGCGATGAAATGTTTTTTGAAAACAATGCAAATTTCTTCTGCAAAGCACGGAAGGAATGATCGAATGAAGGCAGAACCTGATAGTGTTCAATTGGATACATCTGTTCTGGCTTTCAATGGCAGAGATGATTCTGTTGTTAATAGCCGCCCTAATGTTTTTGAAAATGGCGTTGGGGACAGTATAAGCAAGCCGATTGCAACCAACCGTATTGTTGAAACTTTTAAAGATGGCAAAAAAGCGGCTGGCTATGCTATTTTGGTTCACGTTAAACAGCCGGTTCCCGGCAAACCAAAAATATTTTCAGGCACTAATGTTGGGCATACCTTTATCACACTGATAAAATATAATACGGATTCGTCTTACGTATCACTTTCCTTTGGTTTTTATCCGCGCAAACAAAACCTGTTTTCGGCAACGCCAATTGAGCCTTCAACGCCTTCTGTTTTCAAAAACGATTCCGAGCACCAATGGGATGAAGTATTAGGCAAATTCATTTCAAAACGCCGGTTCGAAAAAATCCTTGCACTTTCAAGCAAGTATAGTGCTATGCAATATCACTTGTCGAAAAATAATTGTACCGATTTTGGTATCAGTGCCGCAAAAATAGCAGGTATTGAAATATTAGAAACCTCGGGAAGCTGGCCATTTGGAAGTGGCAATAATCCGGCTGTAGCAGGACAAAGTATCCTACAGGGCAAATACAAAGATGACGATAAAGACGCATTGAACGGAATATTTGTAGAAAGCACGATTGAGACTTCCCCAAACCCATGATAGCCGAATATGCTGAATATCGTCAATAAAAAAGCTGCCCAATTTAAGGCAGCTTTTTTATTGTGATAACAACACAATCAGTAAATCAATACGATCAAAAATGTGTTTAAGGCAGCTTGGTCACTTCAACGCTCCATTCGCTGCCGCTGCTTATTTTGTAAACTTCGGCAAAACTTCCCTGGTTAAGGGCGAATGACAACTGCAGCAAACTGTTTAAATAGCTTAACGGTTTACCCTTGCCAACAGCGCCAAAAGTCTGGCTGTAAGGCGCGTCGCCTTCATAAACTTTCTCGCCGTTATGCAATATCACTAAATGTAGTATGGAGCCGTAGTTTGGCTTCAGTTGATTAACGAGGTCGTCGCCGATATTGGTCCAGATATTACCATACTGTATATCAAGTATGGCGATGGTGCCTTTCAATTTACCGCCATCAAGTACAGCTTTCTGATATGGGATAGCTACCACTTCTTTGGGTAATGCGGGGCCTACCTGCTCAAACGAGATCACACCGGCTGCCAGGCGTGCTGCCGTATATGCGTAAACATCGCGGCCATGGAAAGTGTATGATTTCCCCGAGTCTTTGCGGCGGTTTATTGCTTCATCGATCTGCCTCACTTCAGCAATACCAAATGCTTCTGCTACCAGGGTAAGCGTTCCGTTATCTGGCGTAACAATAAACTGACCGGTTTTGGTTTTCAATACAACCGATTTTCGGTTGGTGCCTACCCCCGGGTCAACCACCGAAACGAATACCGTACCGGCAGGCCAGTAATTGATGGTTTGAAATAAGCGATAACTTGCTTCCCAGATATTGTAAGCGGGGATCTCATGCGTCAGGTCGTAAAGTTTAAGATCGGGTGATACACCAATAGCTACACCCTTCATCGCTGAAACTGCACCATCTTTCTGTCCAAAATCAGACTGAAAAACAACGATCTTATTTTGAGCTATAGCAACGTTAAAAATCAGTGCGAGCAAAAAGGTGCCCGAAAAATTGCGCCAAATTCTGTTCATATTTTATATTGTAAATTATTGTTGTTCGACATTAAACCAGTAGCTGGAAAGGTACGGAAATAGTGGCATTAGTTGCAAGTGAGGGGTGTAGCTATAGGGGTTTGTATTGGACAGAACAAACCAAAGCTTAACTGCACGGATATTATCAAAAATGGTTAAATTGCTTTCGCCTAAATAAAAGCGGCCATGAAAAAAAAGCTGATCCTGCTATTTTCTTTTTTGTTCTTTTTTGTAATGGCCGGGCAAGGCCAGGCATTTAAGACAGCCAATGCTAAAGAAATTTCCTTGTTTCCTCAACAAAATGCATTTCGAAATACGCTAAATCTTTCGGGAGTATGGAAGTTTAAAAAGGATTCATTAAATGTTGGAGAAAGCGAAAAGTGGTTTAATGGATTGAGGAACAGTCGCCCGATTGCCGTCCCCGGCAGTTGGAATGATCAGTTTGAAGAGTTTAGTGATTATGTTGGTAAAGCCTGGTATGAAACCGATACATTCATTCCCGAAAGCTGGAAAGGCCAGCGCATTTTTATCAGGGTTGGTGCCGCTACCTATGCTGCGAAAATATGGATCAACGGTAAGCCACTTGGCCTGCATGAAGGAGGACAAATGCCATTCGCGTTTGAAATTAACTCATTGATAAAATGGCATGCAGTCAACCGCATTGCAATTCAGGTAGAAAATATATTAAAGCCCAACCGGGTACCAACAGGCGGCGATGTAGAAACAAAGTTTTTTCATAACACACCGGCTACCAACTACGACTTTTTTCCATTCTCGGGTTTAAATCGTGCCGTTTGGCTTTATACAGTACCAGCTAAAACGGCTATTAGTGATGTTATCGTTCAAACAGGCTTCCAGGGAACCGTGGGAATTATTTCGGTACATGTCAAGACAGCGGGTGCCGCAGAAACCGGTATTGTGTCTATCTCCGGTGGAAGGGACAATATCAGGATACCGTTTCATATTACCGCTGGCGCAGGGCAAGCTATACTTAAAATACCGGATGTGAGACTGTGGTCGCCAGTTGATCCCTTCTTATATAACGTTACTGTAAGTATTACCGAGGATAAAAAAATTGTCGACCAGTATTTGGTCCAAACCGGTGTCCGAACAATAACTGCAACTAACAAGCAGGTTTTATTGAACGGCAAACCAATTTTTTTGAAAGGATTTGGTAAGCACGAAGACTTTAGCATTTCTGGCAGAGGAACATCGCTTCCGGTTATGATCAAAGATTTTTCCTTATTGAAATGGATCGGGGCCAACTCTTTCCGCACTTCACATTATCCCTACGATGAGGAATATATGAATATGGCCGATCGTGAGGGGTTTTTGATCATTGATGAAATACCCGCTGTCGGTTTATATTTCCATGGAGATACCACAGCGTTAAAGCAGAGGCAGGCTCAATGCAAGCAGGATATTGAAGAGTTGATCAACCGGGATAAAAATCACCCCTCGGTTATTATGTGGAGTGTTGCCAACGAACCATTCGGCTCGGCAACTTTCCAGGTACAGTCTGCTTCAACGCCTGATGCTGCCTCAGGTGCGGATCGCGGAATGGTTTGTCTGGGCGAACTTATGCAATTGGCAAAAAAGAAGGACCCCACCAGACTGGTCACTTTTGCCGGCGTAATGGGCGGTCCGCAGAAATGGCATACCCTGGGCGATGTAGTTTGCTTAAACCGTTATTGGGGATGGTACGTTGGCGGAGGCAATATACCCGGTGCATCAACCAGTATCAGTAACGAACTTGACGCTATATATAAAGCAACACAAAAGCCAATCATGTTAACTGAATTTGGGGCCGACGCTAATATTCCGGGTCATACCGATCAGCCTAAAATGTATACAGAAGAATACCAAAGGGATCTGATCAAAGCCTACCTCGAGGTTGCCGATACCAAAGATTTTGTTTTTGGTATGCATGTGTGGTGTTTTGCTGATTTTAAGACATCTGCCGCCAGCATGCGTCCGGGCGGCATGAATTACAAAGGAGTTTTTACGCGGGATAGAAAACCTAAATTATCAGCCTTATATTTAAAATCGAGGTGGAGTAATGAAGCGAAAAGGGATAGTACAGTTAGGAGATAGGGCTGACCTGGTGTGGTTATCAAGTCTGCCGGAATAAATTCAAAAAGCAAGCAAGAAGGCGTTTAACATAAAAAAAGCCCGAAAATAAATAATTTTCAGGCTTTTGTATTTTTGCGGAATGGACGGGACTCGAACCCGCGACCCCATGCGTGACAGGCATGTATTCTAACCAGCTGAACTACCACTCCGTTGTCCGATGGACTCCCCTGGTGGGGGCTGCAAATATAGCCACGTTTTTTTATTCCGCAAAGGTTTTTTTTAAAACTAATAAAAGTGGCTCTGTCTGAATAGCTTAGCGGTGCGAAACGATCAGCAGATCGAGATCTTTGCAGGGAATATTGAAGCGTTCGCCGATAAATTTGTTCGTTAGATGCCCTTCGTAGATGTAAACGGCATTGCGTACACCCGACTTCTGCCAGATAACGTTCTTCAGGCCGCCCTGTTCGCCGATATCAAGCAGGATGGGGGTAAAGATATTGGTTAACGAATAGGTGGCGGTACGTGCTACCCTTGATGCAATGTTGGGGACACAATAGTGTATAACATCATATTTGCGAAAAACCGGGTGGGTATGATTGGTTACTTCTGATGTTTCAAAGCAGCCGCCCTGGTCTATACTCACATCAATTATAACGGAATTTGGCTTCATGCGGCTAACCGTGCTCTCGGAAACAATGCAGGGGCTGCGGCCATCTTCGGCTCGCATGGCGCCAATAGCAACATCGCAGGTAGTAATGGCTTTTTCGAGTACGATAGGTTGTACCACGGAGGTAAATACCCGCGCGCCGATATTATTCTGCAAGCGGCGCAATTTATAGATGGATGGATCGAATACTTTAACTTCGGCACCGAGCGATATGGCGGTACGTGCGGCATATTCGCCTACCGTGCCGGCACCCAAGATCACAATTTCGGTAGGCGGCACACCGGTTATACCACCAAGCATCAGACCTTTGCCATCGAAAATATTACTGAGGTATTCGGCAGCGATGAGGATAGAAGTGGCCCCTACGATCTCGCTCATGGCACGTACTACGGCCAGTGATCCGCCTTCATCGCGCAAATGCTCAAATGATAATGCCGTAACCTTTTTTTGTAAAAGCGCCTGCAAGCATTCTGCCTTCATGGTAGACAATTGCAGGGCCGAGATCAATATCTGATGGGTTTTCATCAGTTCGATCTCGTGCATGGTAGGCGGTGCTATCTTTATAATGATATTGGCTTCGTAAACCGACTTCGTGTCGTAAACAATTCTTGCACCCTGTTCGCTGTAATCCTTGTCGGAAAAATTTGCTGCCTGGCCGGCATTGCTTTCCAGAATCACTTCATGGCCGTTGTTTACCAGTAAGGCAACCGAAAGTGGCGTAAGCGCAATACGGTTCTCCTGGAACGAGGTTTCCTTGGGTATACCAATGTAGAGCTTGTTTTTTTTATTCTTCACCTCCAGCATCGACTCCTGGGGCTGCATCATTGCCTGTTTGGCAACATCAGAAAATCCACTGTATAACTCCGAACTCATTATATTTTATTTCCGGATGATGAAGATAGACAAAAAATAGGGGATGTTCAATTAAATTTTGGTAAAAATTAAACGCCGCGAAGTCGTGTTTATAATTTCTATTTCTACCCTGATATAATGATCGGGTAGCAGGTCCGAAATTTTTTCTGGCCACTCTATGAAGCAATGATCGCCCGAATAAAAATATTCCTCGTAGCCCATATCCAATGCTTCTTCCTGCTTTTTAAGCCTGTAAAAGTCGAAATGAAATATTTTGCCGGTACTGGCAGCATATTCATTGACGATAGAAAATGTGGGGCTGGTAGCAGGATCTTTTACACCCAATTGCTCACAAATATTTTTGATGAAAGTGGTTTTCCCGGCGCCCATATCGCCATAAAAAAGAAATATCTTCTCGTTACCGGCAAACCTTACCAGTTCGAGGGCGGTTTTTGGCAGTTCGCTAACACTATTTACGACCAGTTGCATGGGCGCAAAGTTAAAAGTTTTAAGCTATCGCGGACCGTAGTTGATGACAGGGATGATCATTTCTTCGAGCGAGATTCCGCCGTGCTGGAAAGTCTCGTTGTAAAAATTTACAAAGTGATTGTAGTTGTTCGGATAAACAAAATAGCTGTCACTCTTGGCAAATACAAAACTCGAGCTCACATGCAGGCGTGGCAACATAATGTCGTGCGGGTTTTTAACATGAAAAACGTCCCTGGCATTGAAGTTCAGGTTTTTTCCCTGTTTATAGCGTAGGTTGGTATTGGTATTGCGGTCGCCGATTATTTTGCTCGGATTTTTAACACAGATAGTGCCATGGTCGGTAGTAAGCACAACGCGCACATTTTTTTGCGCAAGATATTTCAGCATATCAAAAAGTGGCGAATGCTCAAACCACGATAATGTTAACGAACGGTAAGCAGCATCGTCACTCGCCAGTTCGCGTATCATTTGCATGTCGGTACGGGCATGTGAAAGCATATCCACAAAATTGTAGATCACCACATTCAGGTCGTTATTCATCAGGTTATTGATGGAATCGTTCAAAGAGCGACCTTCCTCTAAATTCAATATCTTATGATACGAGAATTTGATATCTTTCCTTAATACCCGCTTGATCTGGTCGGCCAGGAATTGTTCCTCATAAAGGTTTTTACCGCCTTCATCTTCGTCGTTCTGCCACATGCCGGGGAAGCGCTTTTCCATATCCAGCGGCATCAATCCCGAAAAAATAGCATTACGGGCGTATTGTGTTGCGGTAGGTAAAATGCTGTAATAGGTATCTTCTTCTTCTAACCTGAAATATTCGGATAAAAGGGGATTGATGATCTTAAACTGGTCATAGCGCAAATTGTCTATCAGAACAAAAAATACCGGCCCTTTGCCATCCAGCTTTGGGAACACCTTCTTTTTAAACAATTGCGAAGAGGTAATCGGACCGTCATCCGGGTTCTTTATCCAATCTGTATAGTTCTTTTCGATAAACTTGCTGAACTGAACATTGGCTTCGGCTTTCTGC
>CAISPD010000115.1 GCA_903887275.1 uncultured Mucilaginibacter sp. | reverse complement strand
TCACTAAGGTTGGTCAATTCGGGATTAATAAAAACTACCGGTTGATCGATATTCATATAGATCAGCCTTTTCATAATGCCCAATTGTGGTGCAGCTATAGCACGGCCAAAATTATATTTTTCGCGAATCTGCTGCATTACGTTGTGCAGGTCGGCTACCCAGCCCTTTACCAGGGGTAATTCATCCGGTAATACCGGATCGCAAACCTGATAAAGGCGTGGATCGCCAAGAAAAAGGAGGTCTTCGAGCGTTTTCATCTTAAAAGCTTCAAATATACGGGGTAAATTGCTTTTTAATGTTGCTGGCTCAAAAGCTAATTGTTTCATTTTATATATATTTAAGGCAGTAATTTTAACACATTTACTTTGAGGCTCTCCGGTATTGATAAACATCATGGCAAAGCTTGCCCAAAGCAAGTTGCTTGAACTGTTCGTATTGGCCCGATCCAACTAACCATATATAACCGATCACTAAACACCAACATGGAAGTCCACCACCATCCCGACCTGCACCACAAGCCCAAGCCCTGGAAAGAGTATTTGTTAGAGTATCTGATGATATTTTTAGCGGTAATGACCGGCTTTTTTGCAGAAAGTTTCCGGGAACATTTAAGCGAACGATCAAAGGAACGTGAATATGTAGTAAATATTAAAAAGGACCTGCTTAAGGAAACTAAAAAAATTGATATCTGGTTACCTGCAACTTTTGACCGGATCAAAAAGTTTGAAACCCTGATAACCTATCTCGAAGCCCCGGGCCCTGTAGCTGAGGGTAGCAATATGTATTATTTGGCAAGGATTTCAACACGTAATGCCATCATAGAGCCGAGCAACAATACTTTTCTTGAAATGAAAAGTTCGGGTAACCTGAGGCTTATCCGGAATCTTGATATTATTAATAATCTGATAGATATTGAGCAACAGTCATCACAATTTAAGAACCTGCTGGATATTGAGGGTAAAGAAGATGTAATGTCGTATCCGTTATTGGGTGAGCTCTTTGATGCTGCGGTATTCGACAAGATGATCGACCCTACCCAAAGCAGGATGTTAACGGCGCGAGAATATGCCCAATTTTCTGATAGTACGATCAAAAGGCCGCCGGGGAACCCGCAACTGCTTAACCACGATAAAACCAAAATTAACCTGCTTATTTATTACCTGCATCAGCGTAAAACGAGCTTTTTTGGTGAAACAAGAATGCTTTTGGGTTTCAGGAAATTACTCGTGCAAACCATAAAAATTTAGACGAGGAATATAAACTGGATAATGAGTAAAAAAACTAAGGTACTGCTGATCAAAGCACTGGTATATGGTATTTTAGGTTTTGGGATAGCCTTTGTTTGGCATTTGTTTAAGTCTTGAGTCCGGAAGTCGGTAAGTTCGAAAGATTGAATAAAAAAGGCAAAAACAATCCGCAATTGTCTGAACCAGCATTAAACAGATTAAAGGATTTACTTGAAAAAGAAAAAAGTCTTTCATTCCGAAATTGACATTCCGCACTCCGCATTCTATTAGTCATTCCGCACTCCGCAATAAATACCTTCCCTTTACCCATCAAACACCTCCGTCTCCACCAATTGGGTTAACACGCTTTTTACAGCTGCTTCGCGGGCCCATTGCTGCTCGGT
>CAISPD010000114.1 GCA_903887275.1 uncultured Mucilaginibacter sp. | reverse complement strand
TTGTTGGGCTTCTTTGGGAATGCCTTCCAATGTGGCATCTTCAATCCCATTTCCAGCAGATTCATCCTGACTGCTATGAAGACCACCTCCACTTTTAACTTGTTCTTTGCTGAGTTCTTTCCCGGCTTTTTCGTAGGGTACCACCTCAAAGTTAGGATTTTCTTCCAGCGTAATAGTTGTTTGATGGTCGCCGGTACGGTTTTTATAATCGACTATGATCTTGTCGCCTATATTTTTTGAAGCCAACAGGTCATTAAATGATTGTGCGTCTTTGATGTCTTTGCCGTCTGCTTTTATAATAATATCGCCTACATCAAGCCCAGCCTTATAAATTGGCGTTCCAATAATGCTAACCAGGATGGCTAAGCCGTTGTTTGTGGCAATACGTGCATCACCCGAGCGTGTACGACCCCGGAAATTTGTAAGTGGCCCGGCCCATGCTTTACCTGGCTGGGCTTTTTGCAAAAGCAAACCTGCTTTGGCCAAAAGTTCTGCATAGTTGTTTTTGTCTATTCCTGTAACATAGTGATCGAAAAAATCCTTTGCGAATTTTGGGTCTTTGGTTACCTGGGCCAGATCACTTTTCAGATCAGCAATGGTGTAGGGCTTCATTACTTTACCCCGGTTCAGCCATACGGTTCGCATATAATCATCCAGCGTCAGGTTGAATTCGCTGCGCAAACGCAGGTCGAGTGCCAGGGCTATCGCTCCGCCATAGGTGTAATAGCTAGTAAACATATTCGCCTGATTATTGGGGTCGATAGAAACACCCGCATCGGCAAAAACTGCATAACGGCTCATTTGCGCCGCCGAAAATTTAGCAGCTCCAGGCGTATTCAGCACCTGGTTAACCAAACCGGCGAGGGTTCCGTTATAATCGTCGAGCGTACGGAAACCAGCACGCTCAAGTGCCAATTCGCCATAGTATTGGGTAAAACCTTCGGCAAACCACAGTTCGCTGCTCATGTTGGCATGTTCGAAGTTGAATGGTTCAAGCGATTTGGGCCTGATGCGTTTCACATTCCAGTTATGAAAGTATTCGTGCGAGAACGTACCGATCAGGCGCAGCTCATTTCCAGCAACTTTATCTATCGGCTGAACGATACAGGTTGAATTGCGGTGTTCCATGCCATCGCCCGAGTTGGTTGGATAAACATCATCTAAAAATGTGTATTCCCCATAGTCATAAGCGGGCAGCTCGCCAAAAATTGCCTTTTGCTCCAGCACCATGCGTAGTACCTGTTTGCCAAAGGCATCTATTGTAGCCTGATCGTCGTCGGAGTGGATGGCAATATTTATTTTTTCAGTTTTGCCATTATTGTCTACATCTCCGCTGCTCAGTTTAAATGCGGATAGCTCGGTCGGACTATCCATCAAATATTGCAGGTTGGGAGCACTGTAAGTATTTCCGCTTTCGTGCTTTAGTTGAGTTGCTACTTTCCAGCCGTATTTTTCCAGATCGTTAAATTGTATTTGAATTGGCCTTTGATCCTGTCCTAATACCCACAAAAAAGCCGCCGGCATGTTGAAGTGTGCGTGGCTGGGATCGATACTGGCGTAGGTACCGTCGGTCCAGTTGCCAAACAAGGTATAACTTATTTTAAGTGTTTCGCCGTGCACGGGCACTTCATACAAGTCGCCTTCCAGTTGTTTGATGGCAACTTTGCTGCCATCTTTATTGCTTGCAACCAGGTTGTAAACATTTTTACTAAATTCGTGGGTAGCATATCGCCCGGCAGAGGAACGACTAACCCGTAGTTTGATACTTCCGGCGGGTGCCTGTGGCAAAGTCAAAACTATTTCAGCTTCGTGATGTACCGCATTTGGAAACGATACTGAATAAAAAATTGGTTTCTGTGCTTTATCAGTCTGCGCAAGCGCGGCATTGGCCATCGCAAGCACTGCCATAATTATATAAAACTTTTTCATGCAAAAAATAACCGCGTTTGTTCGTCGGTCAATTTACTATTAAATACCTAAAAGTATGACACGATTTTATGTGGAGAAAGACTTTATAACATTTTCAACCTTTTGTTTGAGTTTTGGCAAAACACTAATAATAACCTGCCAGATAAGGTGGAAATCCATACCAAAGTACTCATGGACGAAAATATGCCTCATCCCAATAATTTGCTTCCATTCTAAATCAGAGAAAAGCACTTTAGTTTCATCAGAGATAAAATTTGCAGCCTCTCCGATAATCTCTATTTGCTTAACGCACGCGAATCTCATCATTGAATTCGCAAGAACGGTTTCTAAATCTACACTATTGGTATAGGACTCTATTTCTGATATAGCATCTAAAATATGGAGCAATCTTTGGCGATCTCCCGGCTTACCTTTTGTAGATCAATATTTTGTCTTTTTCTACAAAAGGCAGATGATACTTCGAAATGCTTTTTGTAGAAAAAAGGACTATTTTCTTTTTCAATTTTTATTGAAGGTCGTCCTGCATCTGAACGAAACCCAGTCCGATGTGTTTTGAATAATCAAGGTCGACCAGAATATCTACATCACTTTCATTACTGGCATCATTTCTTGAATAAGAGCCAAAGAGATAAGCCTTAATTACCGGTTTGCTGGAAAAATAACTCTTTATTTATTTTAACTCATTGGCCGACAGTTGCATAAAGCAAATATAATCAAAACAGGTATAAAAAGATTCAGCTAAAATTTAGCCAATCGTGAGACAGGAATTAAGGATTTAAAAGATTCAATCAAGATCAATCATTCATCCCTCAAATCCCAAAATCGTGTCCTAGTCGAAACTATGCCTTTCAAAATCATATTCGGATTGTGCAGTAATGATCTTTTTTTGCCTGGCTATATCTTCTTCGAGGTTATGATCGTAAACCTCGTCGGTTACTTTCATATTGCGCTCTTTTTCTTTTTCGGCCTGGTAAATATTGGCTTCAGATACCATGTTCAGGGCAACATCATAAGGCCCTTTCGGCGACATCAATTTCACAAACACGGGCAGGCATTCAAATAAAATAAACAGCCAGCCAATGAATGATATAGCCAGGTAAATATCCACGTTGCGGGTGCCATCATCGTTATAACTTAATTGACCCAGTGCCCAGTTCCGGTCGCTGAAGCCGGCAATATTACTCAGGCTGTCCAATTCGTGGCTGTTAAACAAACGGGTATTGTTCAATCCTTCAAAGTCTTTGCGTGCACCAAGGTAATTGTCCATCTGCCCCAAATCTTCCGTCACGGTTTTTAGTCGGTTTTGTTTTTCCTGCAGGATAGCTTCCTTTTGTTTAGCATAAGTGCCATAGCCCTTAATGCCCGACGTTTGGTTGGATTTATCGCCAAATACTTCCTGGTTCATTTGATAGCGTGACCTGTTGATATCCTTTTCGAGCGAATCTTTTTCTTTCTTCAAATCGTTGTTTTTGCCAAGTTCCATGGCATATTTTTGATTGTAGGTTTTCTGCAGCGTATCTATTTTGCGACTTTGTCCTTTGAGGTAGGCCGATTTCAATTTATCACGAATCTCTTTATCAAATATTTTAAGTTCCAGCGGGCGGGAAATAACAATACCGATCATAATTGCCAGCAGAATACGTGGCGAGGCCTGTAATATTTGCTGATTGGTAGTGCCTTCCTTATTGATGCTGGATACAATGTAGCGGTCCATATTAAAAATGGCCAGCCCCCAGATCAAACCAAACAGGATAGCGAATCCAACGGCAAAGGGACTCCCGTTAAACACAAAATACATGGCATAGCCGCCCGAAAGAGAAGCAAACAAGGCGGTAAAAAATATAGTGGCCCCTATACCAACATATTTATTTTGCTCTATTGGGTATTTTTTTAACGTACCAGTATGCGCTCCGGAACAGAACCAGAAGAAGCGGGTAATTTTTTTCATGTGAAGTATTTTTAAATGCAGCTGCTTTTCAATGGCTTACCAATTACTACACCTTATCGTAAATCATCAGGTATCGCCCAGTTCCTATACAAACATATATAAAACGCTGATTGATACTGATTGTTACAAAATAGGTTTTGATTTAATTATACAATAAAACCCTACATTTGATTTAAATATTTATGCAATGAAAGAAATAACAGTACAAGAGCTAAAAGAATTGTTGGATAAACACGAAGATTTTCAACTGGTAGATGTTCGTGAAGATTTTGAATACGAAGTATCAAACCTTGGTGGAGTACTGATCCCATTAGGCGGAATACTGATTGAAGCCGACCAGATATCCAAAGATAAACCGGTTGTGGTGATGTGCCGCAGCGGTCGCCGCAGTGCCGCAGCGATCATGCAACTTGAACAGCAATTTGGCTTCAGCAACCTGTCAAACCTGCAAGGAGGTATTCTGGCCTGGGCCGAAGAAATTGATCCCAGCTTACAAGTTTATTAAACCATGGGCAAAAAGCTCGCATTGAATGTACTCTACAATATCTGCATTTTTATCTGTCTGGTGCTGATATTTAATGGCTTTAAGGATAAACACTACGAATATATCGTTGGTGCTGTGCTCATTGGCGCGGTATTGGTGATCCTGAAGATCCGCCTCCTGAAAGAGGTGCGCAACATGCAAAAGAAATCTCAAAAATAAAAAACAATGTTTATAGCAATTTTAGGGATCATCATGCTCGTAGTGGGCATCGTGCTCAAACGTTCGCCTGAACCAGGGAACAAGTTTGCCCGTTTAGTTACAACTATTGGCCTGATCGTAGTCGGTATAGGCCTGGTTTCTACAAGTTTTAAAGTGATTGAACCCGGACAGGTAGGTGTACAAACGCTATTTGGTAAGGTACAGGATAACGTACTTGAAAGCGGTTTGCATATCATCGACCCGGTGGTTGAGGTGACTAATTTTAACATTCAGACTCAAAACTATACCATGAGCGGAATTACCGATGAGGGCGCCAAAACAGGTGATGATGCCATTCGTATCTTGTCATCCGACGGTTTGCAGGTAACTATTGATCTGTCAGTATTATACAAAGTCAATCCGGCAAAAGCGCCGTTCATTCTGCAAAATATCGGGGTAAACTATGAAGAAAAAATAGTACGCCCGGTTTCCCGTACTGCCATTCGCGATAATGCAGTAAATTACCAGGCAGTAGATCTTTACTCTACAAAAAGGCAGGAGTTTCAGCAAAAAATTACGCAAACCATCGAACAAAGTTTTGCTAAAAATGGGCTTGAACTACAACAGATTCTGGTACGCAATATTACACTGCCAGCTTCAGTAAGAGCCAGTATCGAGTCTAAGATCCAGGCCGAGCAGGATGCTCAGAAAATGCAGTTCGTGTTGCAGAAAGAACGTCAGGAGGCCGACCGTAAACGTGTGGAAGCACAGGGTATTGCCGATTATCAGAAGATCATTTCAACCCAGCTTTCAGATAAGCAGCTGATCTATGAAAGTATCAAGGCGCAAAAAGAAATTGCCTTATCGCCCAATGCCAAGGTGATTATCATCGGTGCCAACAAAGGCAATCCGATCATGCTGAGTGATAAATAAATTTAGTTAGTGCCCGGGGATTCTTGCCGTTTCCTGCATGAATTTAATCCAATTTGCAGCCAATAATCAGCAAAGCAACAAGGCTGGCCCGGCGCACATTTTAAAAAAGTATTCAATTTATAGCAATAAGCCTCGTTTGATGAAAAAATGTATTTTCCCTATTCTGTTTGTGATGTTTTCAACTGCTGTTTTTGCCCAGCATAGCAGGAAAGAACTTATTGGTAAATGGCAGGGTAGTGATAATAAAAACAAGAATGGTACGCTGATATTTAACGATAAAACGAAAGTTGCCATGGTAGTTAACGGTAAAGAATCGCCTTTTTTCGATTTTACCATCGACTTTGCTAAAACCCCGGCGCCATTAGATATTATCGTAAAAAGACCCGATGGGCGCCTGGTTACTTTAAAAAGCCTATTACAATTCATAGATAAGAATACCATCAAATGGCAAATTTTTGAAATTGACGAAAGACCTGTCAATTTTAATGAAGCTTTGAAAGAATCAATATTGATCCTTAAGCGGGTAAAGAATTAAATTTATTTGACGCCTTTTGCTGCTGGTGTTATTTTTCCTTAAAAATGGCTCAGGCCAAGGCCTGCATCATTACTCAGCACCCATCTGCCATCGCTGAACTCCGGCGTTTTAAAGGGATTATTGCTCACTAAAAACGGACCGTCAATATCGGCCCAATCGCATAGTGGCGCCAGTGCTGCTGCGGCCAGTGTGGCGCAACTGGTTTCACTCATGCAACCGATGAGCACTTTAAGACCTGATTCCCGAGCTTGCGCGATCATTTGATGGGCTTCATGCATTCCTGCCGATTTCATGAGTTTTATATTGATGCCATTATAAATACTGGCGGCATTGGCCACATCCGGCAGGCGCTGTATGGCTTCATCGCCGATAATAGGGATAGGGCTGCGCTCACTTAACCATGCATTACTTGCAGGGTCAGTTTTGAGCATAGGTTGTTCAATAAGTACCACGCCTTTTTCTTTCAACCAAAAGCATAGATCGAGACTCTCTTGCCGGTCGGTCCAGCCCTGGTTGGCATCCACATAAAGTGGCCGGTCGGTAACCGATCGGACAGTATCGATCAATTCTTTATCCCTATCGCGGCCTAATTTCACCTTGATCACCTTGCAAGCCTCCCCATCTTTCAATTTTTCCAATAAGACTTCGGGAGTATCGATACCTATAGTATAACTGGTTAACGGCATTTTGGCGGGGTCGCTCCCTAAAAGTTTCCAGCAGGGCTGTCCTTTTATTTTACCGTCCAGGTCGTGCAGGGCAATATCTATGGCCGCCTTTATGGCAGGGTTTCCAGGAGCGATGTTATCAAGGTATTGAATGATCTCATCAAAATTAAAAGGGTACCGCAAACGCGCAACGTCAACCCTGGCCAAATAGGTTGCCGCTGATTGGATACTCTCACCCATATAGGGTACCATAGAGGCCTCGCCATAGCCTACATAGCCCTCGTGCCTTATTTCCAGGAGCATTAAAGGCGTTGATGTACGCGAAAACTTCGCGATGGTGAACGCATGTTTCAGTTCCAGTTCATACGGACGGTAGGCTAGTTCCATGTTTGATGCCAAAGCTATGGTTTTAGGCGTAATTAGCATAGGGGGTGGGTGAGTCCCAGAAATTTGTAAAAAATGACCTCCTATAAATCATAACAATATCCTCGTTTAAATATCCTGATTATCTTTGCCGGCATGCCGCAGCAGATTTACTACCCCTTCAAAACGTTTAACTTTAATAACCGCACCTGTTTTTTAAGCGGGCAGCAAATAAGTTCGGAAGAGGAGAAAATACAGGTTTTCCCAGCCTGGTTGATGAACATATACAATCTGTCTGATCAGCCTTTTAAGTTGTTGGACGAGAGCATCGCAACCTATAAAGATCTTAAAATACCCTGTTCGGCCAAAGTTAATGAGCAATGGCTGGAGCCTGCGGAACAGCTTATATCCGAAGCATTCAGCAAAGGTTATGAGGGATTAAAGGCTATTGATCCGCTTAAATTGTTTCAATGGGCAGGCAAATTGCTTTACGGCATTGTATTTAATGAGATTCAATCTGGCATAAAACAGCAGCACGCTCAGGGGCAGGAGTTTAATATATCGCAATCGCTGATCCATAAATTCAGCAATTTGCACCTGATGTTGCAAAGCCTGTATCAGCCGGTGATCTTTGATGGGTTTAAGCCCTACAGCCTTTTTCTTTTCAAAGTTGACAATGGCGAGGACGAATTTTTATACCGGGACGAGGTCAATACCTTGACATTTTCGGTACGTATGAAGGATTTTGGCCTGATCATATGCCTGCAGGATAACGGCGCTAACCGTAACTATCACCGCGATATTTTAGTGAAAATTGAGGGACAGACTTTACATCCTATCCAATTTGAAGAGTTTAATGCGCGCATTTTTTACTCGGCGTATCTATTTAACCGGTTGCCCGAATACAATATATTGCCCGTAGGTGATGAAACCTATATTGAAGCCATGCCATTACGTGGTATGAGCAGCAAACCTTTATTTGATTTTTGGCAGAACAAAACTTACGGCCAGGTGCTGGAAAACTTTTGGAAAAAATGGGGTTACCTGCTGCTCGAGATCATCAAAGATCCCGAAAACCCGATGAGTTTCCTGCTGGATGAGGGGGGCGATTTTATCAATGCCCGATCAATCTCAGTTTCTCGCTAACGATACTTACAAAATCGCCTAATGAATGAGGCACTAAAATAGCCGTTATGGTAAGCCCAGCCAGTGCGCCATACAAGTGCGCATCATGGTTGATATTACCCCATTGGCGTTTAGAAGCATAGGAACAATAAAAAAGGTACAGTATCCCAAAAACTGCCGCCGGAATATCTACGCCCGGTAAAAAGATAAGACCCATGCCGGCAAGCGGGAAAAAAAGAATGAAGCTGAATATAACGGCACTGATAGCACCAGAAGCTCCCAGGCTGCGGTAATTGAAATTGTCCTTATGTTTTACTACCGAAGGCAGATCACTTAAGATAAGGCTAAGGCCATAAAGTAATCCGAATTGCCAGTGACCGATGATTTTTTCGATTGGAAAGGCAAAATAATAGAAGGTAAACATGTTAAAGAACAGGTGCATCAGATCAAGATGAATAAATCCGCTGGTGATCAGCGTATGCAATCTTTTGCCCTGATAAACATAATAGGGTTGCAGTATAAAATTCTCGTAAACCCAGTCGTTTGAAAAGGCTATGAAACTGGTTATGAGCGTAACGGCAAAGATGATGCAGGCTACAGGCGACTCCTGAAGTATTTGGCTTATTTCCATTTATTGAATTTCAAGTTTTGTATCGGTAAGCATGCGGCCAACCGGGTACCGAAGATAGGTTTTTTCGAAATTAGGCGAGTTGCGGTAAACAAAGTTTAATTGTCCCCTTGCACTTTTGGCAAGATCAGGGTTCTTAATTTTCTCGTCTTCCAGCTTTTTGCGCAAGACCGGGTCATTTTTAACTTGTTCGGCTGCCACATCTTCAAAAACATAATCAGAATAGCCTTCTTTCTCGCCCAAAACGGAATCGAAGAAATTCCAGGCGAAAAACGAATCTACACCCTGGGGTTCCAGCGTTTCTACAATATACCGGTTAAGGGCCTGATTAGTATAAACCACGTAGTCGCCAGCAAAAAAATGTACTTTTTGGTTTATTGCACTAAGCTTTACATTGCTATGCAGGTAATGGCCCTCATATGGCCGCGAGGGTGTTTTATAATCGTCGATATAATACATCTGCAGATCAAGTGTGGTATCGTGACTTAAGCGACGCATCAGGACATTATTTAACCTTAACAGCTCGATCACCTTACTCCACGACTGCGGGATAATATAGGCCAATGGCTTATTGACCGAAATAGTAGGCAGGTAGTTGTCATAATACCTGATGGTTTTGGTAAAGGGGTGATTGCGGTCGTAATACAATCGGGGTAGCCCGCTTACTTCGCTGGTTTTGTGTGCGCCTGCATATCCTTTAAAAGTTAAAGTATCATAATGCTGCCAGTCTACCTGCCAGTTCAATGCAAAACTGGTTTGATTTTTCACCTGTTCATCGGCTTTTTGTTTTAAATCGCCGATCAGTTTGGCATCGCGCTCAAAAATAGCGATCAGTGCTACCATAAAGTCATAGGTAGCGTAAACGCGCTTGTCAAATGCCTTTAGCATATGCGTTTCGGTAATGTAACTGATGATGTTATGTTGTGCGGTATAGCCGCTAGCAAAGCGCGGGGTCTCTAAAAAGCTAACAATGCCAGAATCGGGTGTTTCTTCTTTTTCGTCAACATAAGGCGTCATTTCATAACCACTTTTAGCCATGCGTTTATAAAGCTCGGGCGAAAGTGTTTTGGAAGTATATTCGGCAAGTATGGGGTTTTGCTTGTCTTTTTGTGTCTCTATCAGCGTCATCACATACTGGTAGTCGGCGCCGTCGCTGGTATGATTATCGAGGAATATCTCGGGCTGCCAGGTGTTTAATATTTGTTCAAATGCCAGGGCATTCTTGCTATCAGCTTTTATGAAGTCGCGGTTCAAGTCAAGGTTCTTATAATTGCCCCTGAAGCCATACATGCGCGGCCCATTTTGATTGATCCTTGAAACGCCCCGGTTAAGACAGCCGTCGATATTATATACTGCTATAAAGCACAGCACTACATTCTTTGGTAATTGATTTTTTTTCAAAAGGTCGCGTACCAGCATCATAGTAGCATCTATACCTTCTGGTTCACCGGGATGAATGCCATTGTTGATAAGCAGTACTCTTTTGTTTTGCTTTTTGATGAGCACTGGATCAAACACTTTATCTTTTGACAGTACGATCAGCGTTAAAGGCTTGCCCACGTCGGTGGTACCATAGTTGAATAATCGC
>CAISPD010000113.1 GCA_903887275.1 uncultured Mucilaginibacter sp. | reverse complement strand
CATTTTTAAAAAAGTAATTCTCCAATGAGCTGGTAGCACTTAGTTTTTCCTGATCCCGGAATATTTTTTCAGCTATATTTCTGAGCTTCTCTTCATACCCGGGTAAAAAAATATCAGCGAGTGTTATTTTTTTATCGTTACTGCTATTCCAGTTAATGAAACTGGTGTAGGTACTGCCATGAGCACCACCACTAAAACTATAACTGTCAAATTGTATGGTCAGCAGACTTGAATCCTGCCTAACAATCCTGGCACTGGATTCTAGTGTATAAATCATGTTATCGCCGTCAGACATCCTTGAGGTATCGTTCATGTAAGCTTCAACAAAGCTTCTGGCCTGCATGGCTAATGTTTTATCTGGTATATCGTTTACATATACCTGCAATAAACGGTCAGTGATACTATCATTTAAACTTTTGTGTCCCGGAAATACAGCATAGGTTATAACCGCCTCTGAACATGCGCTATCCGGCTTGGTGCCGCAATCAGCAGCGCGCTCCTTAATGTTTTTATAGGAGTATACCAGTGTATCGGGTGATGGTTTTGTAGTACTTTGTTTTAGGGAGCTATCGTGTTGGCATGCCACCAGCAATACCGAACAAAAAAGGCCCGAAATAAAAACAAAGGCAATCCGCGATCTTACCATAAACAAATTTACTATTTAATAAATTGCCATAAAGCGGTATTCGGCTTTAAGATCGACCTGATATCGTTATAAGGTATAACTATCCGGGTTTGCCCTGCTGCCATCGGTTTGATCTCGTTCTGTAAATAAATGAAGGCTAAACCCTCGGGTGTTATGCAAAAGTTATCGTTCAGCTTAAACTGCTTATTTGGGAAAAAGTATTTGGTAAGTGGTTCTGTATCGCTGAGGCCTTCATTTTTACGAAAGATACTTTCACCAATAGCATTAAGTTTTTTCTGGTAATCCGGTATAAACAGATCTTCCATGGTCAATTTTTTTTCGGCGGCATTATCCCAATTGATGAACCGGGTAATATGCCCACCAGCAGCAGTCATGGTGATAAAAAAATCGGCGCCAACAATGGTGAGGCCGGCAGGATGATACAATACTTTGCTTTCGCAATTAAGGCTAAATTTGACCGCTTTTTTGGGATAAGCTTTTTTGTAACCGTTATAAGCGGTGATAAAAAGTTTCGCTGTTTGGTGTAAGCTTGAGTCGGGGTTAGTATTGGTATTAAAAAAATTTACCAGGGTTGCGGTTACCGTGTCATTGAGCGATTTATCGCTTTTAAAAACAGGGAAGGTATAAATGGCCATCGTACATCCGCTATCCGGTTTATTAACGCAGTCGCCGGCTTTTTCTTTGATAGATTGTATACTATAAGCAAGTGTGTCGTTCGAAACTGCCCTGTTATCTGTTTTTGAGTTTTGCCCACACGAAGCAAGTAATAAAAGTGCTACGGAAGATAGAATTAAGGTCAGTTTATTCATTCGAAATTGTTTATTTGTTCCTTTGTAAGTGATCCGTTCAGCCAGCCGGTTCCAATGGCGCAACCATATTTTTTATAAAATTGTATAGCAGGTTCGTTCCAATCTAAAACTTGCCAGGTCATGCCATTTAAGCCTAATTCACTGGCTTCAACAATCATTTTCTCAAACAATAATTTGCCAATTTTCTTGCCGCGCCATGCCTCGGTAACTAACAGATCTTCGAGATACAATCGGCTGCCTTTCCAGGTAGAATAACGGATATAATAAAGCGCAAATCCGACAATAAAACCTTCCCACTCCGCCACATAAGCCTTCCACACTGGTTTTTCGCCAAACCCAGCTTCCTGCATTTCTTCAAGTGTAACCGTTACCTCCTGCGGCTCCCGTTCAAATACGGCCAGCTCAACAATCAGTTCAAGTATACGCTGGCAGTCTTCCTTTTTTGCTACTCTTAAGGTTATTTCGTTTTCTTTTGTCATCGGGATGGGTTATTGTGCATTTGGTATTGGGTATTTGGCATTGGGTATTTGGCATTGGATTTTTTAGCCGCCGAATCACTCATTCACTAACTCACTCATTCACTAACTCACTAATTAATTATTCTTCCAGTGCTTTATAACACGCTGGCCAAATATCGTACTACCCAGACGCACCATATTGCTACCTTGTTCAATGGCGATCTTATAGTCGGATGACATGCCCATAGATAAAGTGTCAAATGAGCTTTGTTTCCTGAAATAACTTTGTTTTATGCCATCAAAAAAAGTACGCAGTTCATAAAACTCTTCTTTGATCTGCTTTTCGTTATCGGTATTCGTGGCAATTCCCATCAGTCCCCTTATGCTGATATATTTTAGACTGGTAAATTCATCAGATCGCAGCAATTCAATGATTTCATCAAATCCCAGTCCGAATTTAGTTTCTTCGTCGGCGATATAAACCTGAAGCAGGCAGTCAATCACTCTGTTGTTTTTTTCGGCTTGTTTATTGATCTCCTGCAGAAGCTTCAGGCTGTCAACTGAATGGATAAGACTGATAAATGGGGCAATGTATTTTACTTTGTTGCTCTGGAGGTGACCAACCAGATGCCAGGAAATGTCTTTCGGTAATGATTCGTATTTTTCTACCAGTTCCTGCACCATATTTTCGCCAAATAAACGTTGTCCTGCGTTGTAGGCTTCAAGGATATCGTCGTTTGATTTGGTTTTAGATACGGCTACGAGTGTTACATGAATGGTCTCGGTTTCGTTTTTTAAGCTTCTGATGTTATCTGCAATGCTCATTTATCCGTAGTTTTGCCTAATAATGCCGCTAAATTAAAGAATGCAAAAATATATTAACCTCTTTTTTTCATTATTGATCTTTTGTGCCGCCTGTAACAGTGATAGTCTGCCGAAGGGGGTTATAGAACGTAATAAAATGGTAAGGCTTCTTACTCAGATACATATAGCTGACGGCACATTGTTTAGCACCTTGCAGGTTCCTGATAGTTTGTACATTCATGGTATCGGTCAATATAAAAGTGTGTTGAAAAGTTTTCATACCGATACCAACCAATTTAAGGTTAGTATGAAATACTATTGCAATCATCCGGATGTTTTAGCGGTAATGTATGATGAGATCACAGAAATTATCAGGCTGAAAACTGATTCGGTTGAAAAAGTTAGCGAGGCACAGATGAAAATAGAAAGTAAGCGTCGGGCCGATTCAATAGCCAAGCTTCCAAAACAACAGCAACCACAAGTTATCATGCAGCAAGCCACCAAACCTGCTGTTCCGCCACCCGGAAAGTTCAATAACAGACGATATTATCCAAAACCTAATGCTAATCCCATTAAATAGTGTAGATAAGCTTGGTTTTACCGAGGTAAAAGAACTTATCAAAGCGCATTGCTTGAGTGAAATGGGTCGGCAATTGGTCGATCGTATTCAGGTGATGAACAATTACGATAATGTTTTGAAATTTATGGGGCAAACCCATGAGTTTAAAAATATACTCCAAAACGACGAGGCGCTCCCTATTCATCATTTCTTTGATATTAAATCACTTGCTAACAAAGCAAAGATAGAAGGTGCTTTTTTGAGTGAGGAAGAATTTTTTCAGGTTCATGCATCGCTTTCAACTGTTTTTGCTGTGATTGCCTATTTTAATGAACGGCAGGGGCAGTATCCCAACCTTGAAGCACTATTTGAACACCTGCCGATAGAAAAATCGATCCTGAAAAAAATTGAGACCGTTATTGATCAGAAAGGGAAGATACGACCAAATGCATCAAGGGAGCTTGCAGATATTACTTCCGCAATAGCTAAAGCTGAGCAGGAGGCAAGAAGAAAGATAGATCAGATATTTAAAAATGCGGCATCTAACAGTTGGACAGCGGATGGTTCGTTAACAATCAGGGATGGCAGATTATGCATACCATTGCTGGCTGAAAATAAGCGTAAGCTTAAAGGCTTTATTCATGATGAATCCGCCTCGGGTCAGACGGTTTATATGGAGCCGGAAGAGGTTTTTAGTTTAAATAATACAATTCGCGATCTGGAGTTTGAACGCCGCCGCGAAATTGTAAAAATTCTGACAGCGCTTACCGGCGAATTGCGCCCATTTGTGCCATTATTGCTTTCATACCATGGTTTGCTTACGAAAATAGACTTTGTTCGCGCAAAGGCATTATTTGCTGTTGATATCGACGCAGAAATGCCCGTTTTGGTAAACGAGCCGAGGTTAGCGTTGCAGAATGCCAGGCACCCCTTATTATTACTCAGTTTTAAAGCAGAAAAGAAAACAGTTGTTCCACTCAACGTTAATATTGATGATCATACACGGATCGTTGTAGTATCCGGGCCAAATGCCGGCGGTAAATCGGTTTGCATGAAAACGGTCGGATTGCTCCAGATGATGGCACAGGCAGGGCTGCTGATACCTGCTTCGGAATTTAGTACTGTCGGTATCTTTAAGCAGATATTTGTTGATATAGGCGATGATCAATCCATTGAGAGTGATTTAAGTACTTATAGTGCTCACCTGTCAAAGATGAAAAACTTTGTAGAGCAGGCAAATGGTAAAACTTTAGTATTGATCGATGAATTTGGTACCGGAACCGATCCTCAATTTGGAGGCCCGATAGCCGAAGCAGTATTGGAAACGCTGAATCAAAAGCAGATACGCGGCGTTATAACCACCCACTACTCAAATCTTAAATTATTTGCAAGTAATACCAATGGTATTGAAAATGCCTCGATGCTTTTTGATAATATTGAAATGCGCCCCTTGTACATTTTAGAAGTAGGGAAACCCGGAAGTTCCTATGCTTTCGAGATCGCCCAAAAAATAGGCTTACCCCGTCAAGTGCTTGAGCTGGCTAAAAATAAGATTGGGGATAGTCAGAAAAAAGTAGATACCCTGCTTATCGATCTTGAGCGCGATAAAAAAGAAATATTAGATACTAAAATAAGGCTTGAAAAGCAGCAGAAACGCGTTGACACACTATTGCTGGAAAATGAAAAGCTGAAGAACTATCTGGAAGAGAATAAAAAGATACTGATAAAGGACGCCAGGCAGGAAGCAAAAAACATTATCCTTAACGCCAATAAACTGGTTGAAAATACAATAGCCGATATTAAAAGCAGCAATGCCGACAAAGAAAAGACCCGGCAATTAAGGGAAAATTTAAGTCGTGAAGCCGAAAAAAACACCATCAAAGTTGAACAACCGAAAGTTTTAAAGGCTGATGAGGAATTAAAGGCAGGCGACTGGGTGAAATTAGCTGATTCAGAAACTACCGGGCAGGTAATTGAAATTGCTAAGGATAACGTGATCATCGCCATCGGCGACTTGAGGACAGTGGCCAAAAAAAGTCGTGTACAGCGAATTTCCAAAAAAGAAGTTCCAAAAGAGATCAGAAAGAGTTTTAATACCCATACCAACGATCTGGCTAATTTTAGTCCCGAAATAGATGTGCGTGGAAGACGGGGAGAAGAAGCACTATATGAGATCGAAAAATTATTAGACAGAGCTTTAATGATGGGCTTTGGTAGTTTAAAGATCCTGCACGGAAAAGGCGATGGTATTTTAAGAAAGTTAATTAGAAATTACCTCAAAAAATATGATGCCGTCGATCGAATGGAGGATGAGCACGCGGACCGTGGTGGAGATGGTATTACTTATGTATATTTGAAGTAAACCGTCTAAACATGAACTCGAAATTATTTTTTGCAGTAGCTTTTATCCTAACTTCAATATCCGGATATTCACAAACTGTCATAATCCGCAGTCATGACCCGCATATCAAATATATGGGTCGCATAGGCATGCCTGATGATGCAGCTGAATTGGCCTGGCCGGGTTCTTCGGCATCGATCAACTTTAATGGTACCGGAGTTAAAGTATCCTTGAAAGATGAACGTGGTGAAAACTTTTACAATGTGATCGTTGATGGTAAATTATCTACAGTGATACACCCGGATAATGTTAAGCGTGAATATGTATTGGTTTCAAATCTTTCAAAGGGAAATCACAGCCTCGAACTCTTTAAAAGGACCGAATGGACCATGGGTAAAACCTGGTTGTATGAATTTGCTTTAGATAAAGGATCATCAACTTTGCCACCTCCACCTGTTCATAAACGCAAAATGGAATTTTTTGGAAATTCAATCACCTGCGGTTACGCGGATATTGATTCGAGTGGTAAAGACAGGGGCTCGGCGCCTTTTGAAAATACCTACTTGAGCTATGCCACCATCACAGCACATCATTTCGATGCAGAGTTTAATATAACGGCACGTAGTGGTATAGGGATTCTTGTAAGCTGGTTCCCGCAGATCATGCCCGAGATGTATGATAAATTGGATCCTACCGATAGTGAAAGTAAATGGGACTTTAGCAAATTTACACCGGATATAGTGGTGATCAATTTATTCCAAAACGACTCATGGATTGTAAAATTGACGGATAACGAACAATTTAAAGCCCGTTTTGGCACCAAAGCTCCTACGGAAGAACAAATTATCAAAGGTTATCGTGAGTTTGTAAAAACTATCCGCAATAAATATCCAAAGGCTAAAATTATATGCGCATTGGGTAGTATGGATGCAACTCAGGCCGGTTCGCCATGGCCGGGTTATATTGAAAAAGCTGTAGCCCAAATAGGGGACAAAAACATTTTGCCACACTTTTTTCCTTATAAAAATACGCCCGGGCATCCTAATGTAAAAGAACAGCAGGAAATGGCTGATGATTTGATTGCTTTTATTGATCAGAACATAAAGTGGTGAACTATTTGGGGCGATTTTTATTTTCAGACCGGATAATTATTCTCCTATTTTTGCTCTAACCAATTGTAAAAGTTATAGGACCTACCGATGTCAGCCATCCTATAAATCTATAAAATTCTAAAATCGTGTCATGAACAAAGTTGTAAGTAATGCTGATGAAGCTATACGTGATATACATGACGGCATGACCCTGATGCTGGGAGGTTTTGGCTTATGCGGACTGCCTGAAAAATGCATTGCAGCCCTCGTGAAGAAAAAAGTAAAAGACTTAACCTGTATATCTAACAATGCAGGTGTAGATGATTTTGGTATTGGCCTGATGTTGAAACAAAGGCAGGTTAAGAAAATGATCTCATCATACGTTGGAGAAAATGCCGAGTTTGAACGACAGCTTTTGAGCGGCGAATTGGAAGTGGAACTGATACCACAAGGTACACTCGCAACACGCTGTATGGCGGCAGGTTACGGTATGCCGGCAATATTTACACCGGCTGGTATTGGTACCGAGGTAGCGATCGGTAAAGAAATACGCAATTTCAATGGCAAGGATTATCTGTTGGAACTTGCTTTTGAGGCTGATTTTGCCATAGTTAAAGCCTGGAAAGGTGATACGATGGGAAACCTTGTATACCGGTCAACGGCCCGAAATTTTAATCCTTTAATGGCCATGGCCGGCAAAGTGACTATAGCCGAAGTTGAGGAACTTGTTGAACCCGGCGAGCTTGATCCTGATCATATTCATACACCTGGCATTTACGTTCATCGGGTTTTTAAGGGTGAGAATTATGAGAAGAGAATTGAACAAAGGACGGTTAGGTAATTTGAAGATTTGGTAATTTGAAGATATGGAAATTGAATGATTTCGATAGAAAAAATCAATATTGTCATTGTGCGGAGCAGGGTAGACTTGAGCTTAAGGACAGCGACAAAGCAAT
The DNA here is from genome assembly GCA_903887275.1 of uncultured Mucilaginibacter sp. Taxonomy (GTDB): domain Bacteria; phylum Bacteroidota; class Bacteroidia; order Sphingobacteriales; family Sphingobacteriaceae; genus Mucilaginibacter. The sequence goes on along the minus strand of CAISPD010000113.1, from coordinate 2,270 downwards.
CGCAAGAAGGCAAGCTAATGAAGTGCCAGAATTATAACAACCATCTACCTATTGGTGCCTAAAGGTCTACCTTGCGATTGCCACGTCATTTCATTCCTCGCAATGACATGGAGAAAGTATCATATTAATTAAATTTTCAAATTACCAAATATTCAAATTAAAACCATGTTAGACAAAGAAGGTATAGCAAAACGCATAGCAATGGAAATTAAGGATGGCTACTACGTTAACCTGGGTATTGGTATCCCAACCTTAGTAGCTAATTACCTACCTGAGAGTATGGATGTTGTATTGCAATCAGAGAATGGTTTACTGGGGATTGGGCCATTTCCGTTTGTTGGTGATGAAGACCCGGATACGATCAATGCAGGCAAACAAACCATAACTATGTTGCCAGGTTCAGCTATATTTGATTCGGCGATGAGTTTTGGGATGATACGCGCGAAAAAGGTTAACCTAACCATTCTTGGTGCTATGGAAGTAGCCGAAAACGGTGATATAGCAAGCTGGAAAATACCGGGTAAAATGGTGAAGGGTATGGGAGGTGCTATGGACCTGGTAGCTTCAGCCGAAAACATTATTGTTGCAATGCAGCATGTAAATAAAGCTGGCGAATCAAAATTGTTGTCTAAATGTACACTGCCGCTAACAGGAATAAACTGTGTAAAAAAGATCGTTACCGAATTAGCAGTATTGGATATACTACCCGAGGGTGGATTTAAATTACTGGAACGTGCACCTGGTGTTAGCGTTGAGCAGATCAGGAATGCAACCGCCGGGAAATTGTTCGCTGAGGGTGATATTCCGGAAATGGTAATATTTTGATTTGAAGATTTGAGAATGGATAGACAACAATATTCAAATTTTCAAATTTCCCCTTAATTCATTGGAGATCGATTTGGTGATTTTAATAATATCATCCGCAATGTGGGTGTTGTTTGTAACCTGTTTGTGAGAAAGATTGCGGTAAGGCAACAAAAATTCGCGGTATGCCGGAACAACGTGGTTTTGCCATTTGTACATGGCATCCTCATGAGAATAACCTCTTTCGTCCAGATCCCGTTTCAAGCGGCGGGTTAACGCAACTTCTTCATCAGCTTCAATGAATATCTTCAGGTCGAGTTTTTCAGCTATTTCCTTAAAATGGAAAATGAACAAGCCCTCAATAATAAGTATAGGAGCCGGTCGTAATTCAAGAATTTTCGGTACCGCATCAGGGTTATTAAATGTATATTCCTTTTTATAAACGGTTTTACCAGCGATGATGGCTTCAATATCAGTTATAAACTGCAAATGATCGATAGTTTCGGGTAGGTCGAAGTTATATAGTTTGTTCTCTTCCTTACTCATACCCTCGGCCACAGGATGGTAATAATCATCCTGCGAAATAAGGCAAACCTCATCAGCGGCAAAGTGTTCGAGAAAGCATTTCAGGAAAAAGGTTTTTCCCGACCCGCTTCCGCCTGCAATACCTATGATAAACGGACTCTTAACCATTGAACTTTATTGTTCGTTTGGAACGCCGTAGCTTAAATTTACCTGGAATCGTTTGTCAAGGGCACCCAAAGATTGTGCAACGTTTTTGGTCATTACAATGATCACATCCTTGGTTTGCTCATTATCAGTAAAACGGCCTACTACCTTAGCAAAAGTGGTGCGGTTGGTCATGATATTGGTGATCTTGATCACCGTACCTATGGGAGCACTTCGATGCAATACCAATTTCTTGTTCGGATCCAAACTTTCGTCTTCTATCCAGGTGCCTACGCCATGTTCGTCTTTTTCATATATGCCAAACTTGTTGGAGTTGGCATGAAACACAGTGGCATTGGCGCTATCCTGGCGTGAAACAACCACCGTAGAGTCTCGTTTTATAACCGGAGTTTCAGGTGCTTTTTCTACATCTTTAGTTACCGTTTGTGCCGGCTCTGCGGCTACATTAGCACTAATGTTCAATAATTGCCCGGGCTGGATAGTATTAGAAGGCAGATTGTTCTGTTTTACTATGTTATCAACCGTTGTGTTAAAACGCTTTGCAATTGAATATAAAGTTTCGCCAGCAGACACTTTGTATTGAGTTGGCGGCCCTGCCGGTTGAACATCAGCATGTTTGGTTGCAGCTTGTTGTTGTGCAGGCTGTTTGGTAACGGCCTGTTGTTCTGGTTCTATTTTGATCGGAGGAGCATCATCTGCAGGTTGTTCAGTTTGGCCTTTGTGTTTTTTCTTGCTCTTTTTATCTGAAGCACTTGCTTTTTCTTTCTTTTTAGGTT
>CAISPD010000112.1 GCA_903887275.1 uncultured Mucilaginibacter sp. | reverse complement strand
TATATGTAAAACTCCATCCAGATTGAACAGCAGTTGCCGCGTTGTTCAAGGTAATTGTTTGACTTCCAAGATCATATGCGGCAACAGTGCTCGATCCAGGTATAGGACTACCAATACCACCGCTTACTGAACCGCTTACGCCGGTCATGTTTTTTTGTTTGGTGATAATGTTAATGATACCTGCCGATCCTTCCGCATCATATTTAGCCGAAGGTGAAGTAATTACTTCGATACTCTTGATCTGGTCGGCAGGGATAGTTTTTAATACATCAGACAAGCTGGCAGATGTAGCCCCAGATGGCTTTCCGTTGATCAATACACGAACATTCTGGTCGCCTCTTAAAGATACGTTACCATTGATATCAACCGACACCAAAGGCACTTTTTGCAAAACATCGGTCGCATTGCCACCTGTTGCTGTCAGGTCTTTTTCGGCGTTGTATACTATTTTATCGATCTTATTTTCGATCAATGGTGCTTGCGCGGTGATAGATACCTCTTTCAGTGATTTAGCGCTAGGTCTGACCAAAATTTGCCCGAGGTTTTTATCAGGCTTAGCGTTAGTTGTAGTGATATCTCCAACAAATTTTTCAGGGTATCCTACATATGAAATACGGATCTTGTAGTCGCCCGGATGGATATTATCAATCTTAAAAGCACCTTTATCATCGGTCAAAACACCATTGATAGGTGATTTACCAGTACTGCGATAAAGTGCTACCGAGGCATACATTAAAGGCTGCTTTGTAACAGAGTCGATCAGTGTACCCGATATCTTACCAACTATGGTCGATCCGCCGCCCACGCCGAATTGCGCCTGGGCAGTAGCAACAGTTCCTAATATTATTAAAAGTAGAAGTAATCGTTTCATTCCTTACGGTTTTATTAATTGGAGGCGAAAATAAATCAATTGTTACAGGTAAAAACCCGTTTTTTGTCATAATAAGGTCACTGTCATCATTTAGTTACAATGAATGGCTGCCAGGCGGAGAGCACAAAATACATTTATGATCAGGAAGGTTTCCTGATCATAGCTGTATTCTTTGCAAACAGAAAAATTGAGCAGCGCTTCGGGTTATACTACGATATTTACGATCCGGCCCTTAACAACGATCACTTTTTTAGGAGGTTTACCGTCCAGATATTTCTGCACCTCGGCACTCGCCAAAACGAGGCTTTCTATTGCCGGAACATCCAGACTTAAAGAGATGTTAAGATTCAGCTTCATTTTACCGTTGATCGAAATTGGGTACGCATATTCATCTTCAATCAGATACTCCGGATTAAACCTGGGATAAGCAGCATGAGATAAAGTACCTGCCGGATTACCGAGCAACACCCATAGCTCTTCGCTTATATGCGGGGCATAGGGCGAAAGGATGACCACCAGTTCCTGCAGGATCGCTCTTTTATTGCATTTAAGGTCTGTTAGTTCATTAACCGCTATCATAAAGCTGGAAACTGAAGTATTGAAAGAGAAACGTTCAATATCTTCTTCAACCTTGCGAATGATCTTATGCAGGGATTTTAGTTCGGATTTTGAAGGTGCTTCTTCCGATACCCGGAAATTGAACTGATCATCATGAAACAGCTTCCAGAATTTGCGTAAAAATTTGAATACCCCCTCGATACCATTGGTATTCCAGGGCTTGCTTTGTTCCAGCGGACCGAGGAACATTTCATACATGCGGAGGGTGTCGGCACCATAACGCTCTACCAGAATATCCGGGTTAACCACGTTATATTTTGATTTCGACATCTTTTCGATCTCGACACCACAAACATATTTGCCATTGTCGAGTATAAATTCCGCATTAGCGTATTCTTCACGCCATTTTTTGAACTTATCGATGTCAAGGATATCGTTATCTACAAAATTTACATCTACGTGCAGTTCCGATGTTTTGTATTGTTTGATCAAGCCATGGGAAACAAATGTATTTGTGCCACGTCCTTCAGCATCTATCAGGCGGTACACGAAATTTGATCTGCCTTGAATATGCCCCTGATTGATCAGTTTTTTGAAAGGCTCTTCTTCAATACCCAAACCCAGATCAACTAAAAACTTATTCCAGAAACGGCTATATAGCAGGTGCCCGGTGGCATGTTCGCTGCCGCCAATGTACAGGTCTACATCTTTCCAATAATTGATCGCTTCTTTAGAAGCAAACTCATCGGTGTTATGCGCATCCATATAGCGGTACCAATACCAACTGGATCCTGCCCAGCCAGGCATAGTGCTCAGTTCATATTCAAAACCTTTATAATTCCAGCCTGTTGCTCTGCCCAGGGGTGGTTCGCCGGTCTCGGTAGGTAAATATTTATCGATCTCGGGTAAAAGTAAAGGAATATCCTGTTCATCGATGAGGTAGGGCAAACCCTCTTTAAAATATACCGGAACAGGCTCGCCCCAATAACGCTGGCGACCAAAAATAGCGTCGCGCATGCGGTAATTGATCTTTGCTTTACCTGCGCCTTTTGCTTCCAGATAGGCAATTACTTTGGCTGTTCCTTCTTTATAATCCAGCCCATTCATGAAATCTGAGTTGATATAGTGCCCTTCCTTGGTTGGGTCTGCCTCGGTCTCAATTTTTTGTATATCAATGATCGGGATGATCGGCAAATTAAAATGTTTTGCAAACAAATAGTCGCGCTGGTCGCCGGATGGTACTGCCATTACAGCTCCTGTACCATATCCTGCCAAAACATAGTCGGCAATATAAATAGGCACTTTCTCGCCATTAACCGGGTTGATCACATAACTGCCGGTAAACGCGCCTGATACAGTTTTGGCATCAGCCATTCTGTCCAGTTCCGATTTCTTTTTGGTTTGAGTGATATAGGCATCTATTTCGGCCTTTTGCTCAGGCGTAGTCAATGCGGGCACCAATTCATGCTCAGGCGCTATCACTAAAAAAGTGACACCGAAAATGGTATCGACGCGAGTGGTGAAGACCTCGATGAATTCGGAATGCGGAATGCCAAATTCGGAATTATCATTTCGCGTTTCAAACTCCGCAATCCGAAATTTAACTGAAGCACCTGTGCTCTTGCCGATCCAGTTGCGCTGCATTTCTTTGAGTGGTTCGGGCCAGTCGATGGTATCTAAGCCTTGTAACAAACGTTCAGCATAAGCGGTGATACGCATGCTCCATTGCATCATTTTCTTTTGCTCAACCGGGTACCCTCCACGTTCGCTGAAGCCGTCTTTAACTTCATCATTGGCCAATACCGTACCCAGCGCAGGGCACCAGTTAACAGTGCTTTCGCGCAGATAGGTAAGACGATATTTCAACAATTCGGCTTGTTGTTCCTCGCTGGTATAACTTTTCCATTCAACTGCGGTAAAGCTGGCAACTTCGTCGTCGCTTACCGCATTGATGCCAGATGAACCATGTTGCTCAAAATGCTGCACCAGCTTGTCAATACTTTCAGCTCTGTTTGCAGCTTTATTGTACCACGAATTGTATAAACGGATGAATATCCATTGGGTCCATTTATAATAATCGGGCGAACTGGTACGAACTTCGCGGCTCCAGTCGAACGAAAAGCCCAACTGGTCCAACTGCCGGCGATAGGTATTGATATTGGCATCGGTAGTAATAGCCGGGTGCTGTCCGGTTTGTATGGCATATTGCTCAGCGGGCAAGCCAAAGGAGTCGTAACCCATAGGATGCAAAACATTGAATCCTCTCAGGCGTTTATACCGGGCGAAAATATCAGAAGCGATATAGCCCAGCGGGTGCCCAACATGCAATCCGGCACCTGATGGATACGGGAACATGTCCAGTACATAAAATTTGGGTTTTGACGATTGATTATCAGCCTTAAAGGTTTGATATTCGGCCCAAAACTGTTGCCACTTTTTCTCTATCTCTTTAAATTGGTAGTCCATCCGGTATATCGCGTTTTTGAGGTGGCGAAATTACGAAAAAAGCTTGGTTTGTCGATCAGCAAACTGTCTGCCGATTAAGCCTGTTCGGTTCAAACATTGCCGATCTTTAAAACACCTCCCTGAGAATAGCGCATTAAATCAGTTACCAGCAATAAATAGTTTGTTTTTGAAGCTAAAACTGAAACCTATCGGATAGAAATCCGTACATAGGTAATGCACGCTTTTGATCATTTACTAATTGCTTTCTTAGCTACATGAAAACCAAATTTATCGGTTTTATCATCACCATACTCTTTATGCTGCAACAAGCAGCGGCGCAGAGTTCGGTACCAGAAAATATTTTTACGCTGCATGGCCGCATGCATGGCACTCATCGTGATTCGGTGATTTTGCTATATCAGGACGGCGATGGACAACCTGTATTCCAATCGCGCCCGATATACGATGATCGCTTTATTATAACCGATAGTTTGACCAAACCTACACTGGCTACCATTGCTTTTAAAGATCAGGGTGAAATGCTGACAGATAGTGCCCTTGAAGCGCGTTCGCATGATATATTTATTGAACCCGGCCGCCTTTACCTTGGCGGTGACATAGCTAAAATGGATTCATTAAAATTGTTAGGGTCAAAAAGCCAGGAAGAATTTGTTGAGCTCAATAAAATAATTGCCCCGGTTAAGGCCGAAATGATCCCTTTGACTGAAAGGTATAATCACGAAAAAGACCCCGAAAGAGCTGCCCGAATCGGTACCTTGTTTGCCCCTTATGATAACTGGATGAAGAACACTACCTACCAGTTTATTCTTAAACACCCGAATTCCTACGTCTCGTTGCATGAATTGATGAATTATGTAACCCAAATGGGGCTTGATTCAGCAAAGTATATTTTTAACACCTTTGACAACGATTTGAAATCGAGTTACGATGGCAGGCAGGTTGCAACTGCAATAGAAAAGATCGCAGCCGTGCAGGCCGGCAAACCCTCAGTTGATTTCACTGCGTCAGATGCTAATGGTCTATCTATCAACTTAGGTAGCTTTACCGGTAAATATGTTCTGCTAAATTTTTGGGCAAGCTGGTCGACAGCTAGCCGCGAGAGTAATGCTCATATTGTTGAGCTATATAATAAATACAAAGTTGATAGCCTGGTAATCATAAGCATAGCAGATAATGATGCTTCGACCGATGCCTGGAAAAAAGCGGCACTTGCTGATAAGATCGATCAATGGACGAACCTGCTGAGCGGAATAGGTACGGATAACGACCTCAATGAAAAGTACGCCGTCCATTTTCTTCCCACAAAAATACTGATCGCCCCGGATGGCAAGATCGTCGGTCGCTTTGGCGATAATAACAATTTACACGCCGACGTACTATTGGACCGAACGCTAATGAATATTTTTAAGGATCTGGTAGCGAAGTCGTCTACCCGATAGTGCAAGGGAGCAGGGGCTTGCTTGCCATCGTCGCCTAGCCCCAACCGCTATGTCGGGGAGAGGCGCTTTTGATTTCGTTTCACACCAAATAAATCTTCCGGACTTAGGCGGACTTTCGGACTCTCTATCGTCGCCTCACCCCAACCCCTCTCCGGGGGAGAGGGGCTTTTGATTCCGTTTCACAATATATAAAACTTTCGGACTTCCGGACTTTCGCGGACTTTCGGACTTTCTATCGTAGCCTCACCCCAACCCCTCTCCTGGGGAGAGGGGCTTTTGATTCCGTTTCACAATATATAAATCTTTCGGACTTTCGCGGACTTTCGGACTTCGAAACGAAACCCCTATCTTTACAGACGAAAAATACACTTCTATGTCTACAGGATTTTTTAACGTTCCAACGCCACATAATGAGCCGGTTTTAAACTACGCTCCAGGCAGTGCCGAACGTGCCGCATTACAGGCTGCCCTCGAAGCGGGTCGCTCAAAACAGATCGATATCCCTATGTATATCGGTGGAAAAGAAGTGAGAACCGGCCGCAAACTGGAACTTCGACCGCCACATGATCATCAGCATCTGTTAGCCACTTTTTCCGAAGGTGATGCTGAACATGTCACCGCAGCAATTGAGGCAGCATTGTCTGCCAAAGATGCCTGGGAAAATTTACCCTGGGAGCAGCGTGCAGCAATTTTCCTGAAAGCTGCCGACCTAATTGCAGGCCCTTACCGTGCCGAGATCAATGCGGCTACCATGCTGGGACAATCAAAAAATGCCTATCAGGCCGAGATCGACGCCGCTTGTGAATTTATCGACTTCCTGCGTTTCAACGTCTTTTACATGACGCAGATATACGGACAACAACCTACCGTTGCCGGAACAGGCATTTGGAACAGGCTGGAGCAGCGCCCTTTGGAAGGGTTTATATTTGCATTAACACCTTTTAACTTTACAGCTATTGCCGGCAATCTGCCGGCATCGGCTGCTATGCTGGGTAACGTTATTGTGTGGAAACCTGCCTATCCGCAGATCTACGCCGCCAACGTGATCATGAAAATATTCAAGGAGGCCGGGCTGCCTGATGGTGTGATCAATCTGATCTATGTTGACGGACCTGTTGCCGGCGAAGTTATCTTTAAACACCCTGATTTTGCGGGCATCCATTTTACCGGTTCAACTAAGGTGTTCCAGCAAATCTGGCAAACTATTGGTACCAATATCCATAACTACAAAACCTACCCCCGTATCGTTGGTGAAACCGGCGGTAAAGATTTTGTGCTGGTACATCCCAGTGCTAACGTTGAAGTAGCAAGTGTGGCCCTGGTACGTGGTGCGTTTGAATACCAGGGGCAGAAATGCTCTGCGGCTTCACGTGCTTATATCCCAAAATCGCTCTGGCCTGCTATCAAAGCAAAGGTTCAGCAGGATATCGCATCTATAAAAGTTGGACCAGTGGAAGATTTCAGCAATTTTGTGAATGCTGTAATTACCGAAGCATCATTTGATAAACTGACAAAATATATTGATGCTGCAAAAAATGATAGCAGCGTTGAACTTATTGCAGGCGGCAATTATGATAAAAGTAAAGGCTGGTTCATTGAACCAACTGTAATTAAAGTGAACGAGCCGTATTATGTTACCATGTGCGAGGAGCTTTTTGGCCCGGTACTTACGGTATACGTTTATGATGATAATGATTTTGACCAGGTGGTTGATATTGTTGACAAAACTTCTATCTATGCTTTAACAGGTGCGATCATAGCACAAGATCGTTATGCCGTTGCTGATCTGACACACCGTTTACGTAACGCCGCTGGCAACTTCTATATAAACGATAAACCAACCGGTGCAGTAGTTGGTCAGCAGCCTTTTGGCGGCGCCAGAGGCTCGGGAACTAACGATAAGGCCGGGTCGATGATCAACCTCTTGCGCTGGGTATCGCCTCGCACCATCAAAGAAACTTTTGATCCACCGAAAGATTACCGGTATCCGTTTTTGGGGTAGGGGATTGGTGAATTGGGGATTGGGCATTTGGCATTAATGCCTGGTCACTAGTCATCAGGCATTGGGCATTTTTCCCTAATGCTTAATGGCTAATGCCAAATGCCCAATGACCAAACAAACTATTTAAACTTAAACACCTTGTCCAGCTTATCATTATTGCTGGTGCTCACTTTCATGTCGGTAATTACACCGGTGGCAAGGCTGTAAACCCAACCATGTACATGTAATTCCTGTCCGCTTTTCCAGGCATTTTGCACGATGGAGGTTTTGCAGAGGTTATTAACGTTTTCAATCACGTTCCATTCAACCAGGCGGTTGCTGCGTTCTTTTTCGTCGGTGATGGCATCCAGTTCCTTTTCGTGTACCCGGTAAACATCCTTAATGTGCCGCAACCAGTTGTCGATCAAACCGAATTGCTGGTCGCTCATTGCTGCCAAAACACCACCGCAACCATAGTGACCGGTTACGATCACATGCTTCACTTTCAAAACATTTACGGCATAATCGAGTACCGAGAGCATATTCATATCGGTATGAATCACCATGTTGGCGATGTTACGATGAACAAATATCTCACCCGGTTTAGTATTGGTTATCTGGTTTGCTGGCACCCGGCTATCAGCGCAGCCTATCCACAATACTGGTGGATTCTGCACTGTCAGCTTTTCGAAATATTGTGGATCTTCTGCAAGCGCATTCGTAATAAATTGCTTATTTCCGGCTAAAAGTCCTTCGTAGGTGATATAATTGCTTGGCTCCATCTATGCAAATATAGTAAAGTAGCTTATACCTGCTTTTACCCGATTATTACTAATTTTAGCAGGTTGATGCTAAACCAACCTGTATTGTGAATAAAAAGATCAAGGTTCTAAAACAAAAACGCGAGCAAGCCTTATTAGGTGGCGGTCATGCCCGTATCGAGAGTCAGCATAAAAAAGGAAAACTAACTGCCCGCGAGCGCCTGCACTTCCTGCTGGATGAAGGCTCCTTTCAGGAAATCGGTATGCTGGTTTCCCACCGATCTACCGACTTCGGCATGGAGAAAGAAAAGTATCCGGGCGACGGTGTAGTGACTGGCTACGGCACGATAAACGGCCGACTGGTTTATGTTTTCTCGCAGGATTTTACCGTGTTTGGCGGATCACTTTCCGAGACCCATGCCGAAAAGATATGTAAGATCATGGACCTGGCTATGAAAAACGGCGCACCGGTTGTTGGCTTAAATGATTCGGGCGGAGCGCGAATACAGGAAGGTGTAGTATCGCTCGGCGGTTATGCGGATATATTTTACCGAAATACCATGGCATCTGGTGTGGTGCCGCAAATATCGGCCATCATGGGACCATGCGCCGGTGGTGCCGTTTATTCGCCTGCCATTACCGATTTTATTTTGATGGTAGAAAACACCTCCTACATGTTTGTAACGGGCCCGAATGTCGTGAAGACGGTTACCCATGAAGTTGTTACTTCCGAGGAATTAGGCGGAGCTACTACCCATGCTACCAAATCGGGTGTTACCCATTTTGCTTGTGCCAATGAGATTGACGCCATACAGCACGTGAAAAAGCTGCTGAGTTATATGCCTCAGAATTGCGAGGATCGTGCTCCTTCCCTGCCCTTTGAACTTAGGGATGAGTCGCGCCCAGAGTTAAGTGAAATATTGCCTGAAAACATTTCACACCCCTACGATATACGCGAAGTGGTCAGTCGTGTCATCGACACAGACTCGTTCCTCGAAGTACATAAAGATTTTGCTGAAAATATTGTAGTTGGTTTTGCAAGATTAGCCGGCCGAAGTATTGGCATTGTAGCTAACCAGCCGGCTTTTTTGGCAGGGGTACTCGATATTCATTCTTCTACTAAAGCTGCCCGTTTTGTGCGCTTTTGCGATAGTTTTAATATCCCGCTTTTAGTTTTCGAAGATGTACCGGGCTTCCTGCCCGGTACCGACCAGGAGTGGAATGCCATCATTACCAATGGCGCCAAACTGCTTTATGCTTTCAGCGAGGCTACGGTACCACGCATTACGGTCATTACACGTAAAGCATATGGCGGTGCTTACGACGTGATGAACTCCAAACATATTGGCGCCGATATGAACTTTGCCTGGCCAACTGCCGAGATCGCAGTAATGGGTGCTAAAGGAGCCGCAGAAATTATCTTCAAACGCGAGATCAATGAAGCCGAAGACAAAGAGGCCAAATGGATCGAAAAAGAATTGATGTACTCCGAAATATTTGCTAACCCCTATCGGGCAGCGGAGCGTGGCTTTATTGACGAGGTGATCGAACCATCGGAAACGCGCATCAAACTCATCCATGCCTTTAAAATGCTGGAGAATAAAGTGGTGAATAATCCGAGAAAAAAGCATGGGAATATTCCTTTGTAAGAGGTGAAAGGGTAAAGGTGAAAGGGAAAAGGCAAAAGATGAAAGGCTTTGAATCTTTTTTACAAATGCCAAAAACTGTAGTCTATCGGCAGTTGGTTAATAATTATTGTCTTTGATTGAAGATACTTTTAAAATGAATGTCTCCATCGAACAAATCCGCCCCGAACTTACCTGGCATCTGCGCCAGAAGGTTTTGTATCCCGCTCAAAAACTCTATGAGATGGAAATGGAGGAGGATCAGGATGGCGTTCACTTCGGTGCATTTACTGATAATAAGCTGGTGGGAATCGTTTCCCTATTTGAAAAAAACGGCGATTTTCAATTCCGCAAACTGGCTATTGACCCCGAATACCAGGGCAAGGGCATTGGCAATGCATTATTGAACTATATCACTGATTTCTCAAAAAATGAGGGTGGAAAAAGGCTATGGTGTAATGCCCGTTTATCTGCTATTGGATTTTATGAGAAACTTCACTTTAGTCATACCGGGCAGCTGTTCTCCAAAAACGGTTTCGATTATGAGATTTTGGAAAAGAGCCTGATTTAATCAGCAAAAACCGGTTTAACCATTCACCAAAAAATTAAAGTCTTAGCTAAAATTTGTTAATCGGGAGCTTTGTCGCAAGCTTTATTATATTTGTCCTGCAATCCTAATTACTGCAAAATGGCCAAAAAGAAAGCTGAAAAATCCGACAAAAAACAACACGTTGAGGTAGTTAATAAATCCTCCTTAAAATTCTTCGAAGCGTATATCAATAACCCTTCGCCAACTGGTTTTGAGTGGAAGGGCCAGCAATTGTGGCTCGACTACATCAAGCCTTATATCGATGAGCATTATGTAGATAATTATGGTACCGCGGTAGGTATTATCAATCCAAAAGCCAAATACAAAGTAGTGATAGAGGCGCATGCCGACGAGATCTCCTGGTTTGTGAATTATATTACCAATGATGGCCTCATCTACGTTATCCGCAACGGCGGCTCCGACCACCAGATAGCACCATCAAAACGCGTTAACATCCATACCGACAAAGGTATTGTGAAGGCTGTTTTCGGATGGCCGGCCATCCATACCCGTGCGGGTGAAAAAGAAGAAGCACCGACGCTGAAGAATATCTTCCTTGATTGCGGTTGCACCTCTAAAGATGAAGTTGAGAAACTGGGTATCCACGTAGGTTGCGTAATAACCTATGAAGACGAATTTATGGTTTTGAACGACCGATACTACGTGGGTCGCGCACTCGATAACCGTGCTGGTGGTTTTATGATCGCAGAAGTGGCACGTCTATTAAAGGAAAATAAAAAGAAATTACCATTCGGGCTATATATCGTAAATGCAGTGCAGGAAGAGATCGGCTTACGCGGTGCGGAGATGATCGCTCACCACATCAAGCCTAACCTGGCTATTGTAACGGATGTAACCCACGATACCCAAACCCCAATGATCAGTAAAACCACACAGGGTGATCTGGCCTGTGGAAGGGGCCCTGTAGTTTCTTATGCCCCAGCGGTACAAAATAACGTAAACAAATTATTGATCGAGACGGCAGAAAAAGCCGGGATACCATTCCAGCGCCAGGCTTCATCCAGATCAACAGGCACCGATACGGATGCTTTTGCTTATTCAAATGACGGTGTCCCTTCGGCTTTGATATCGTTGCCTTTGCGATATATGCATACCACTGTTGAGATGATCCATAAAGAGGACGTTGACAATGTGATCCGTCTGATTTATGAAGTGCTGCTTAACGTTGAGGAGAACCATGATTTCAGGTATATTAAATAATTTATTTTCTGACAGTTTTATAAAACATTTTAGGTAAAAATGTCGTTGAAATCAAATATTAATTAAAACGAAAAACTAAAACCTTAAAACATGAAACCAACCCTGCTGATATTGGCCGCAGGCATGGCCAGTCGCTACGGAAGTATGAAACAAGTGGATGGCTTTGGCCCCCACGGTGAGACGATTATCGACTATTCAATTTACGACGCCATCAATGCCGGCTTTGGCAAGGTCAGCTTCATTATACGTGAAGAGTTTGCCGATCAGTTCAAATCAATTTTCGAGCCGAAACTTAAAGGTCGCGTTGAGACCGATTATGTTTTCCAGAGCTACGATCTGAAACCTTTCGGTATCGACAAAACTATTGAAAGGGCAAAACCATGGGGTACCCAACATGCAGTTCTTTCTGCCCGTAACCAGGTGCACGAGCCTTTCTGTGTGATCAATGCCGATGACTATTACGGTCGCGAAGCCTTTGAAAAAATGGCTAAATTCCTTACTACCGAAGTATCCGACAGTCAGTATTCAATTATTGGCTACCAGATAGATAAAACTTTATCAGATTACGGATCTGTCTCACGCGGTGTAGCCAAGGTGGATGACCTGGGTAATATGGTAGAGATCAATGAGCGTACTGAAGTATATTTTAAAGAAGACGGTTCAGTTGCCTACAAGGATACAACCGGTGAACATCCGCTGCCAAATGACACCCGCGTTTCTATGAATTTCTGGGGCTTTACCCCGGCCATTTTCAAACAGAGCGAACCCATGTTCAAAAAGTTTGTTGAGGCCAACGAAAACAACCCTAAGGCAGAATTTTTCATCCCGCTTGCAGCAGATGAATTGATCAAATCGGGCACGGCAGCATTTAAGGTGATTCCAACTTCCTCAAAATGGTTCGGTGTTACTTATAAAGAAGATAAGCCTATTGTTCAAGCCAGCATTTCGGCCCTGGTTGCCAATGGCACCTACCCCGAAAACCTGTGGCCATAAGATAATTTGATGTGATTTTTTTGGAAAGTCCGGGTATTTATATCCGGACTTTTTTTTAGTATTGCTACCTCGATATGCCTAATACCTTTTCACAAATATACCTGCAGTTCGTGTTTGCTGTTCAGCACCGCCAGAGCATCATTCCGTCAGCCCATAAGGAAGAAATACACAAATATATTACCGCCCTGGTACAAAACCGGAAATCTAAAATGCTGGCCATTAATAGCATGCCCGATCATATCCATATTTTTGTCGGATTCAAACCCAATGTATTGATCTCCGATTTTGTTAAAGAAATAAAAGTTGAAAGCAATACTTTTATTAATAGCAAAGGCTGGATCAAAGGTAAGTTTAGCTGGCAGGAAGGGTACGGGGTATTTTCGTATTCACATTCCCAGATAGGTAGCGTAATTAACTATATCCAAAACCAGGAAATGCATCATAAGAAGAAAACATTCCGGCAGGAATATATCGAGTTTCTTGAAAAATTTGATGTGCCATTTGAAGAAAGATATTTGTTTGATTTTTAGAAAGCAATGCC
>CAISPD010000111.1 GCA_903887275.1 uncultured Mucilaginibacter sp. | reverse complement strand
TACACAGAAAAGCTTGACTTTAAATTAATTGAGGACACTACCTTAAGTGAATCCAAAAGATGGGTACTTATTTCCCCAAATGAATCCGGCGACTTTTGCCTGCTGTTAGGAAAGGCCGCTAACCAACAACAAGCAAGCCGTATTGGTGCCCAAACCGGTGGACGCGTTTTCCTTTTTCTTCACACTTCTAACTTTTGGCATGATTATTACAACATGCAGCGTAAGGGCATAAAATTTACCAGAGTACCGGTTGAAGAAACCTATGGAACCGTTGCAGTCTTTGAAGATCTGTACGGAAATCTGTGGGATCTGATCGAAAAAAAACAATAATTTTTACCGGTTTAGGTACATTGTTATAACTCCCTAATTATTAGCGTTATCTGCCTTTTGGGCTAAAGTTGATTTTGGCCTGAAAACCGCATAAATACGCTAAAAACGCATATTTTCAGGAACTTTTGCTACTAAAAAACGTATTAGTGCTTGTATCAAAATTACGAACATGAAATTTATTGAAACTTTAATTACCCACATTTTAAAGGCAGTACCAGCATTAGCAAACGACGGTGGAATATTTAAGAAAAGGAAAAAAGCAGCTTTTAACCCTAAGATCACTTTAGGTTTCAATTCTTAAGCAGAATTCTCTAATAAACGTTTAAATAAATCTATTTCTACCTAACATCACCTATGTGTTTCAGCTTCACATTCGTGATGTTTTTTTGTTTACCATGCTTGTGTAAATTAGCCCGATGAAACCATCAATAACAATAGTTTACTGTCCTAAATGCAATTGGCTATTAAGGGCTGCATACATGGCCCAGGAATTTCTGACCACTTTTTCGGACGAATTATCGGGTGTAACGCTCAAGCCTGCTGAGACCGGAGGAGAATATATCATTAGTGTTGATGGTGTAGTTTTGTTTGACCGAAAACAGTTTGGGGGCTTTGCTGGTATAAGCGAACTGAAGCAAATGGTACGCGATAAAGTCAGTCCGGAAAAAAGTCTGAGACATTCGGATAAAAAATAAATACTATCTTTACCTAACCGAAATCGTAGTATACCTACGATAGCTACTTAATATATTTCCTTAACATTGTATTTGTTATTTCTTAAATGCTTTCAAAAAAGACAAAATACGCCATTAAGGCCCTGGTAGTTCTGGGCAAGAATGCAGATCAACCGCCGATGCAGATCTCCAGGATCGCAGAAGAGGAACGTATCCCCAAGAAATTTTTAGAGCAAATACTGCTCGATCTTCGCAATGCAGGCTTCCTTTACAGCAAAAAAGGTGCAGGCGGCGGTTATAGCCTGAATAAAGATCCGAAAGATATTTACCTGGTTAGCATTATGCGCATTACCGACGGCCCTATTGCCATGGTGCCATGTGCCAGTCTTAATTTTTATCATAAATGTGATGAGTGTAAAGACGAAGTTACCTGCGGTATCCGTGATGCATTTATTCAGGTACGTGATGCTACCGTAAAAATACTATC
The DNA here is from genome assembly GCA_903887275.1 of uncultured Mucilaginibacter sp. GTDB lineage: Bacteria > Bacteroidota > Bacteroidia > Sphingobacteriales > Sphingobacteriaceae > Mucilaginibacter. Next base: position 7,904 of record CAISPD010000111.1, on the reverse strand, counting down.
TGAAACGAGTATAGCGGATGTTATCGCAAAGGAAAATGCGCTGATCAATATCCTTTAACCCCTGCTTAAAAGTTAAATAGGACCAACTTTCCTGCGAAAAAGCTAAGGCATTTGTATTCACTTACCGATGTGTGACGGTTTCTTTTAAGTTTTTTTGCCCGAAACCAATCAATTTAGCGCCAAATTACGTAAACGTGCCTCATTGAATTTACAGGGGTATTGGCTATTATTCAATTTAATTTAATTTGTAATACAAGCGTCAAAGAATGCTATTTTACAATAAAGTCCACTACTTCACTATACTATATATATATTTGTGACAAATTTTAAAACCCAAGGCTTCCAAAGCCTGCAACAATAAAGATAATATGCAAAGTTTTCGCACCGAACTCGAAAACCCTGTGGTTGAAAAAGACATTATCGATCTGGAAAAAAAGATCAGGGCTTTTCGCGAAGGCAAAATTCACGACGAAAAATTCAGGAGCCTGCGCCTTGCGCGCGGGATCTATGGACAGCGCCAGCCCGGTGTACAGATGATACGTATTAAATTGCCATTTGGTAAGGTTACCTTTAAACAATTGCTGCGTATTGCCGATGTATCCGATGAATACGCAAGCCGCAACCTGCACCTTACTACTCGTCAGGATATACAAATACATTACGTAAGCCTGGAGCGTACCCCACAGCTTTGGGCCGATCTTGAAAAAGATGATGTTACACTGCGCGAAGCCTGTGGCAATACCGTACGTAATGTTACAGCCTCCCCTGCCGCCGGTATCGATCCAAAAGAACCTTTTGATGTATCACCTTATGCTCATGCTGTTTTTGAATTCTTCCTGCGCAATCCTATCTGCCAGGAAATGGGCAGGAAGTTTAAGATATCGTTTTCTTCCAGTGAAGAAGACAATGCTTTCTCCTATATTCATGATATTGGCTTGATCCCAAAAATAAATAAAAATGGCGAGCGCGGCTTTAAAGTAATGCTGGGCGGCGGTTTGGGTGCACAGCCTATTCTGGCTAGTATAGTTGAGGAGTTTTTACCGGAAGATCAGCTGGTACCTTATATAGAATCTGTGATCCGCGTTTTTGACCGTTATGGCGAACGAAATAACCGAAACAAAGCACGACTCAAATACGTGATCCAAAAACTGGGACTGGAAGAAGTATTGCGTTTAGCAAAAATTGAAAGGGTTGCCAACAAAGTTAAATCGCACCCGATCAATCGCGATGCCGTTGAATTGCCGGTAATTCCTGAACCCGTTTTAATACCTGAGATCAATATCGACAACCCATTCCGTTACGAACAATGGCTGGCTACGAATACCTTCGAACAAAAGCAAAAAGGATTTTACGGAGTTTATGTAAAAGTCGCTACCGGTGATATACCAAGCGAACAGGCACGAAAATTTATTGCAGCTATTCGCCCTTATGTCGCCGATGAGATACGCGTAACCCAAAACCAGGGATTACTACTTAAATATGTGCGTAAAGAAGCCCTGCCCGCACTTTATGTTGGCTTAACCGAATTGAATTTATCAGCGCCGGGCTTTGATAGCGTTGCCGATGTTACCACCTGCCCCGGCACTGATACCTGTAATCTGGGTATTTCAAACAGCATGACCCTTGCGCGTGTATTGGAAGATCTGGTTTATAACGAATTTGAAGATTTCATTTATAATCGTGATATAAAGATAAAGATCAGCGGCTGCATGAATTCCTGCGGACAGCATGGTTTGGCACATATTGGTTTCCACGGAAGCTCGCTGAAAGCTGGTTTGAAAGTGTTGCCTTCGGTACAGGTATTGCTTGGCGGAGGTACTGTTGGTGATGGCATTGGCCGTGCGGCTGATAAAGTTATTAAAGTGCCTGCAAAACGTGCAACCAGCGTACTGAGAACAGTTTTAGAAGATTACCGTGCCAATAGCACCGAACAAGAGCTTTTTCACCATTATTACGATCGCCAGGGTAAAGACTATTTCTACCAGCTACTTAAACCCCTTGCAGATCTGACTACCCTGACCGACGATGAATTTGTAGACTGGGGACATGAAGAAACCTTCGCTACCGCCATTGGTGTTGGTGAATGTGCCGGTGTAGTGATAGACCTTGTAGCCACCCTCCTATTTGAAGCTGATGAAAAAATTGGCTGGGCCAAAGAAGCATTTCAAAATGCTGCCTGGGCCGACGCTATCTACCATGCGTATAATGTTATGATAAGCTCGGCAAAGGCATTATTGCTTGATAAAAATATCAACCAGGGCAGCCAGGCGGGTATTATTAAAGAGTTTGATGCTGTTTATGTAGAAAAAAGAGAATTTCTACTCGACACAAGCTTCAGCGATCTGGTACTCCAGATCAACAAGAACGAACCTTCTGAAGAATTTGCACGCCTGTATTTGGCACAGGCACAGAACTTTTTGAACGCAGTAAAAGTAAAAAGAGAAGAACTGGTACAACAATGATCAAAACTGATACAAAAAAAGAATATAAAGAGCCCCGGATCACACTTGTAGGTGCAGGTCCAGGCGATGCTGAGCTGATCACGATCAAAGGGATCAAAGCGCTGCAGACTGCCGACGTAGTTCTGTATGATGCCCTGGTGAATGAAGAAATGCTTGAATTTGCGCCCAAAAATGCTACTAAAGTTTATGTAGGCAAACGCTCTGGCGATCATTCGCATTCCCAGGAATCGATCAATAAACTAATGGTTGATTATGCCCTCAACTACGGCCATGTGGTACGCCTTAAAGGTGGCGACCCTTTTGTATTTGGTCGCGGTTATGAAGAATTGGATCATGCAGCTTCCTATAGTATACCCGCCAGCGTAATTCCTGGTATTTCAAGTTCTATCGGCGTACCCGGCTTACAAAATATACCTGTTACCCACCGCGGATTAAGCGAAAGCTTCTGGGTTGTTACAGGAACAAATATGGAAGGTGAAATTTCTGCCGACCTGTTCAATGCAGCACGTACAGATGCCACTGTTGTGGTTTTGATGGGACTGCGTAAGCTGTCGCAAATTGTAAAAATTTACCAGGCTGAGGGAAAAAACCGCCTGCCAATAGCTGTGATTCAAAGTGGTTCCACAGAAAATGAAATAGTTGCTGTTGGCATCATCAATACGATCGAAGAAATTGTCAAAGAGAAAAATATTAAATCGCCAGCGCTGATCATTATCGGTGAGGTAGTTTCGCTGCACCCTATGTTTCAGCCAATCAGGGAGTTTTATGACATTGTTGCCCAGGAATAGCCGTTTATTGGACATAGCCGAAAAGGAGCCCCCTGCGGGCAATCAGCTTTTCCCCGTTTTTCTAAAAATGAGCGAGCTGCATACCGTGCTTATTGGAGCCGGCAATGTAGGTTTGGAAAAACTGAGCGCGATCATTGCTAATAGTCAGCATGCCCAGGTCACCATTATTGCCAGAGATATTCTACCCGAAATTTTTGAAATTGCCGCTGACAATCCAGGGATCCAGGTTATTCAAAAGGTATTTGCGGATAGCGACCTTGACTCCGCACAACTTGTAGTTGCAGCCACAGACAACAGCGAATTAAACCAATATATCAGGGAATCGGCTAAGGCCCGGAAATTACTTATAAACGTAGCAGATAAACCTGAATTATGTGATTTTTACCTGGGATCGATCGTTCAGAAGGGTGATCTTAAAATAGGGATCTCTACCAATGGGAAATCGCCAACCGTTGCGAAAAGGCTCAAGCAGGTTTTAAATGAAAGTTTGCCGGAAGAAATAGACATCACGCTTCAGCAAATGAGTGCCTTGAGAAATACACTTTCGGGTGATTTTTCTTATAAGGTACGTACCTTAAATGAGGTTACTTCCATCCTGGTTGAAAAGAAAGCCGAAAGAAACAAAAGTCTGATCTGGATCATCTGGGGCACAATTGTTTTAGCAATTGGCATTACCGCATTTACGCTTTGGAATCAGGACCAAGCCTTCAAAACCTATATACAGGGTATTGATCCCGTATTTTATTATTTCCTCGGCGCCGGATTTTTGTTTGCCTTGATAGATGGCGCTATTGGCATGTCATATGGCGTAACTTCTACCACCTTTTCACTTACAATGGGTATAACACCGGCAATTGCCAGCATGGGGGTGCACCTTTCGGAAGTGATGAGCAATGGTATTGCTGGATGGATGCACTATAAAATGGGCAACATCAACTGGAAATTGTTCAAAATATTGGTTGTTTGGGGCATCTTGGGAGCATTTGCCGGTGCATTCCTGTTATCTTCATTGGAGCATTACAGTAAATATACCAAACCATTTATTTCAACTTATACGCTGATCTTAGGTTTAGTCATTTTAAGAAAGGCCTTCCAGGTTGGGAAAAAACGCACAAACGGTAAGATCAAAAATATAAGTTTATTGGGCTTAGGCGGAGGCTTTATCGATGCCGTTGGCGGCGGTGGCTGGGGCTCCATCGTTTTATCCAGCCTGATCGCTGGCGGGCGTCATCCGCGTTTTTCATTGGGTACTGTAAAACTATCCAGGTTTTTCGTAGCTATCGTCAGCTCAACAACCTTTGTGATCATGCTGATGCAAAATGGCACCCGTTGGGCACCCGTAGCAGGATTGGTGATCGGCAGTGCACTTGCCTCGCCTATTGCAGCAAAAATCTCTAACAAATTATCGGCTAAAACACTAATGGTTGCTGTTGGCATCATCGTGATCATTGTTAGTATAAACAGTATCCTTAAATTTTTGATCAGATAATTATATGTCGTTGACTGAAGAATTAAATAAGGAATTACAAGGCACGAGCCCTGTTGAAGCGCTAAAACTGCTGGCAGAAAAGTACAGCGGACGTATCGTATTCTCGAGCAGCTTTGGCTGGGAGGACCAGGTGATCACGCATATGATCTTTGCCAATAATATCCCCATCAAAGTATTTACACTCGAAACCGGACGCCTTTTTCCGGAAACCTATTATGTGTGGAACCGGACAATGGAGATCTATGGCAAAACTATTCATGCCTACTACCCCAACAGCCAGCAGCTGGAAGAAATGGTAAACGCGAAAGGCCCCAGCAGTTTCTATGAATCAGTTGAAAACAGGAAGGAATGTTGCCATATACGGAAACTTGAACCATTGAAACGGGCATTACAGGGTAACGATATCTGGGTAACAGGAATACGAGCAGAACAATCAGCCAACAGGCTTGAAATGAACAATCTGGAATGGGACGGCCAAAATAATTTGGTTAAATTTCACCCGATATTTGATTGGGATCTTGAGCAGGTTAAAGAATATATCAGGGCAAATAATATACCTTATAATACCCTCCACGACCGCGGCTTTCCAAGCATCGGTTGTCAACCCTGTACCCGTGCGGTTCAACCTGGCGAAGATTTCAGGGCCGGACGCTGGTGGTGGGAAGATCAATCGAAAAAAGAGTGTGGCCTTCATGAGACTAATGAAAGTATTAGTGAATGAGTGAATTGATTGTTGGATTGCAATATTGTTGAATTGAAATACTATTGAATGACTGAATGCTGAAATGACTGTGAGACTATATCAACCTTTCACTCATTCACTCATTCACTAACTAAAAAAGATGGATTATTTAGATGAACTGGAGGCAGAAGCCATTTATATATTGCGCGAAGTAGCCGGGCAATTTGAGAAGCCTGCGCTTTTGTTTTCGGGTGGTAAGGATTCTATAACTATAGTACACCTTGCGCTCAAAGCATTCAGACCGGGGAAATTTCCTTTTCCGCTGGTGCATATTGATACCGGCCACAATTTTGAGGAAACGATCACTTACCGGGATGATATGATCAAACGCATTGGCGAAAAACTTATCGTTGGTTATGTACAGGACGATATTGATGCCGGAAATGTAGTGGAGCAAAAGGGCAAAAATGCCAGCCGCAATCAGCTACAAACGGTTACTTTGCTTAATACGATCGCAAAACACCAGTTTGATGCCTGCATTGGCGGAGCACGCCGCGACGAGGAAAAAGCCCGGGCCAAAGAGCGCATTTTTTCGGTGCGCGACGAATTCGGACAATGGGATCCTAAACGCCAGCGCCCGGAATTATGGAACCTGTATAACGGCAAAATACATAAAGGAGAGAATGTACGGGTATTCCCGATCAGTAACTGGACCGAACTGGATGTCTGGAACTACATTCGCCGGGAAAATATTCCGCTGCCAAGTATTTATTTTGCGCACGAACGCGAGGTAATTACACGTGCTGGTCAGTACATGGCAGCTTCCCCTTTTCTTAACCTGGATGAAGAAGATGTTATTGAACGCAAAAATGTGCGTTTCCGTACCGTTGGCGATATGACATGTACTGCCGCCGTAGAATCTTATGCGCATTTGATTGACGATATTATTGACGAAATAAGTGCTTCCCGTGTGAGTGAACGCGGCGCACGTTTAGATGACAAAGTGAGCGAAGCAGCAATGGAAGACCGAAAGAAAGGAGGATATTTCTGATTTAAAGATGCAAACAGGTTTTTACCGCCAATGATCATCCAAAAATTTGAAATAAGTAATACATGAATATTCTGAAATTTTTAACTGCCGGCAGTGTTGATGACGGCAAAAGCACCCTGATAGGCCGCTTGTTATATGATAGCGAGGCTATCTTAGTTGATCAGTTAGAAGCTCTTCAACGCTCGAACCGAAAAAATGACGATGGCACGATCGACCTTGCTATCCTGACAGATGGATTAAAAGCCGAACGCGAGCAAGGTATAACTATTGATGTGGCTTATAAATATTTCCAAACCGAAAAACGGAAGTTTATTATAGCCGATACCCCCGGACATATACAGTATACCCGTAATATGGTTACCGGGGCATCAAACTCAAACCTCGCTATTATCCTGATCGATGCGCGTAAAGGGGTTATTGAACAAACAATTCGCCATTCATTCCTGGTATCGCTGCTGGGCCTGCCTCAGGTAGTAGTTGCCATTAACAAGATGGACATGGTTGAATTTGAAGAAGCCGTTTTTGACAGGATCGTGGCAGATTACAAAAAACTTGCCGCCAAGGTTGGACTGGAGCATGTTACCTATATACCGGTAAGTGCATTAAAAGGCGATAACATCGTATTTGAATCAACCCGAACTCCGTGGTACAAGGGAAGCAGCCTCCTATCCCATCTGGAAAATGTTGAGATACCTGTTGATACCAAAAGCGAACATGCCCGTTTCCCTGTGCAATGGATCGTGCGCCCACAAACGGATGAATTGCACGACTACAGAGGATATGCCGGTCGTGTCTCCAGCGGTTCATTCCGGGTTAATGATAAGGTAACTGTTTTACCATCCGGTTTTAGTTCAAAAATCAGCCAGATCGAATTGTATGACAAGCAGCCGGAAATTGCATCCGCTGGCATGTCGGTTACCCTGCACCTGGCTGATGAAATAGACATCAGCAGAGGTGATATCCTGGTAAGTGCTGAAAATGCACCTCATGTATCTAAGCAAATTGAAACCGATCTGTGCTGGATGGACACCCGGCCACTCGACACTACCCAAACTTATTTTCTGCAGCATAACAGCCGGATAACCCGCTGCCGTATTCAGGAAATACTGTATAAGTTCAATATCAATACGCTGGAGAAAGAGTATGACGAAGATTTCAAACTGAACGACATCGGTCGCATCATTATCAAAACTGCAGATCCACTGGCCTTCGATTACTACCAGGATAACAATGCAAACGGCGGAGCAATTTTAATTGACGCCAGAACCAATGTAACCGTAGGCGCACTTATGTTCAGAGCTAACGCAGAGTAATTAAATTTAAATTTTTACTAATAAATCAACTGATAATACTTCTTTTTAACAATAACATTCGATCGAAATCAGGCAAATCCGATAACCATTGATTGCTTTTTTTTAAATCAGACATTTTT
>CAISPD010000110.1 GCA_903887275.1 uncultured Mucilaginibacter sp. | reverse complement strand
GCTTAGTCAGGTTTAAGAACTTTAATTCATTGTAGTTTAAACAGGTGGTCTTCGACCACTTTTTTATCCGGGGGGTAATCTTCTCAACAGCTTTAGCCTTATAGAATATTTGCAATGAGGTTTTAATTGCAGACTGAGTATCTACAAAAGGGTTTACCGTAAACTTGAATTGAGAATGATTAAATTCTATCTCAGCGGTTGGAATAGTATTATCAAATATTACCTCTGTATAGTACCGTCTACCCAAGTACATTATCCTTGACCCGGTAACAATTTCTTCTTCATCTATCCCTTTTACAAGGTTGAGTTTGTTTAGTATCCAACGTGCTTTTTTTAGTATCAATTGGTCGGCTTTGTATAGTGGTACAGACTTTCCTTTCAACACTACACCAACATTCTTTTCAACGGTGATATAATGGCTTTTAAGCCCATCCTTTTCAAGAATAGAGTAATCAATCACGCTGTTACCGTACTTTACCTTAGGCATCCTTATTTCGCTTTAAAACCTCTATCAATTCCTTTGCTTTAACCTTTGCGGCTGGTCTGTCTACCTTATCTTTCAGGATAGAAATTATCTTTTTCTCCATCTCGTGCAACACTAAGCCTTTTCCTTCCCACCCCACAATTCCAAGCTCTCCATCTATAATATCAAATAACGAATTTGTAGCTGCTTCGGCATCTGATTCGCCATAAATAGTTTTCATGGTGTTGTACACCGCTATTTGCCTCTCAGTAATAAAGCCTTTAGCAGCACCTTCCCGGTGCTCGTTAACAATAGCATCCTGTATATCTGCAAAGGCTTTTAGGAGGTTTATTTGCGTTATACGGTCGTCTTCCCGCTCCTTCAACAGAGCTTCTAACCGCTCAGCAAGTGGCTTATAAAAGTCAGGGTTTTTATCAAGTCCTACCTTTATAACGTGTATCAGGTTATTCCGCATCTTTAGCTCCTTGGTTGCCGGGGATGCGTTCATTATTTCTTCCTTAAACTTATCTTTATCAATGATTGAAATGGGGGCACTCAGTAGGCTCTCAATACCCTCAGAGCGCAGGTGCGCATCTATCAGAGATTGCAACATTTGGCTCTCATCCTTAGTTACTTTCAGCTCTTCATCGTCCGGGTAGGCATTCCTTGCCCGGAGTTTGATTTCGTTGTACAGTTTGAAGTCATCAAAAAACTTCATGGCTTTAACATCTGGCAGTACTATGGCTACGCTTTTGTTAAAGTGCTTTAACAGCTCTTTAAAGTTATCCCGTTTATCAATCGGCTCAATAAATCTTATCGCCGCATCAATGTAATCTGCCCGGTGTAAAAGCCTGTCAGCTTTTACTGGTCTAAAGAAGTCTACCAGCTTGGTATGGTTCAATTCAAGCTTGGGGTATTCTTCATTAATATTTTTTAATATATCATCCGGTCGTATATCCCCGGAAAATATTTCCAAAGCTTGAATCAGAAAGGCAGAGATACCGTAATAGTCAACTATGTACCCGGCTTTTTTACCTTTACCGCTACGGTTTACCCTTGCAATGGCTTGTAATAGGTTATGTTCTTTTAAAGGCTTATCCAAGTATAGGCACGATGCGATGGGCGCATCGTACCCTGTCAAAAGCATATCAGAAACGATTAGGATTGCCGTATTGTCAAATTTCTTCTTTCCTGATTTTTCAATTACCGATACATCCCCGAAAGGTAGTTTGTAGTCTTCTGTAACAGCTTTTACCTCTTCCGGGGCGACTACCCAAATTGGTAGTTTATTGTCCGGGTGGGTTTTATTCCAATCAATGGTTTTATAGTAGTCTTCCGCTATTTCATCCGTCTTTGGTGAACCTATGCTGATTACAACCTTGGTATCAAATTTATGGTAGCCATCCGCCTTCAATGCTTCAAAAGCTTGTTTGTAACGTATAGCTCCAAACCTTCCATCACAAACCAATATTGCTTTATTACCATTCATAAAAATCTTATCCCGAAAATGGTTAATGATGTGCTTGGCTATTTCATCAACCCGGCTGGTTGAAAATTGGTAAGTTTTAAGTGCTTTATTTTTTAGTAGGTCTTGTTTTTCTTCTGATTCATGTCCGAATTTTTCGTGAAACTCAGCATCCAGTTCTTCTTTCTTAACATCCAGTTTGGCTATGCCCTCATCGTACAAAAGTTCAACAGTGGCACCATCCGCTACCGATTCCGTGATGGTATAAACATCTAAATATTCACCCCCGTAGAACTCGCCTAACGTACTTTTATCTTCTTTTGATATTGGTGTCCCGGTGAATGCTACAAACTTAGCATGGGGCAGTACGGAGCGCATAAACGAAGCTAAAAACCCGTATTGGGAACGGTGAGCTTCATCTACCAAAACATATAAATTCTTTTTGTTGGATAGCTCTTCCAGTTTGATTTCTTCCCGTGTAACTTCCTCCCATTTTCCGTCTTTAGCTATTTTAGTAATCTTAAAAAGTACGTTATTCTGTATGTGCTTTTCAACCCGTAGCTTCTCCTCCTCAATATCGGTTTGGTCAAGTGCGTCGGTGGCTTCTTTATCCGCTTCCTGAAACTTTTGAATGGTGGTGGTAATGATACCACCGTAATCATTACGTAGTAACCTGTCTAAATTTCGTACGGAAGTAGCTTGCCGTACATTCTTTAACCCTACATTCCTGAGCGTTCCCGTTATTTGCACATCCAAATCCTTACGGTCGGTCATAACGATGATAGTAGGATTATCAAAGCCATTTTCCGGGGCTTGCAACTTGCGGGTAACGTAAGCCATAGTAATTGATTTACCGCTGCCTTGCGTATGCCATATAACACCCCCATGCCCCCCTTGCAATTTTTTGATAGTATTATTGGTAGCTCTGATTTGTTGATACCGGGGGAGTTTCTTGATAACCCTCCCTTCATCTATTTCAAAGATGACGAAGTGGCGGATAATATCCAGCAACTTCTCCTTTTGGAACAGGTTGTAAATAAGCTTGTCTTGTTCGGTGGTAATGCCAGTAACCTCCTCGTATGGTTTTACCCGGAACACTGAATAGAAGGGGGCTGGTGAGTTAATTGCACCATACTTCCCGCCGACCTCCCATATCCCCGCACATATCTGATTGTAATAAAATAGTTTTTCGGAGTTCCGCTGGTAGAACTCCAAATCACTGTATGCGTTTTCAAAGGAATTGTGAGTGGTGGGGGATTTACACTCAATTACGCCTATAGGTAAGCCGTTAACGTACACCACCAAATCGGGGATTGAATGCCGGGCGATACCGTGAACCTTCAACTGGCTAACTACTAAAAAATCGTTGTTGTCAATAAGGTCGGTATCGTACTCAATATACTTTACGGGATGGTAATCTTCTTTTCCATTAATAACTTGCTTTACAGTATAGTTTGCACCTTTGAGTAGCTCCCAAAAGTTCTGATTAATCTCCATCAGGGAAGTCCCCTGAGCATCGGTAATCTTATCGTAAGCCTTATTTAGGTTATTGTCATTAATCCACGGATTCAACCGCTTAATGGCTTTTAACAAACGGTCTTTAAGTATGATTTCTGTTATATCTGTACGCTCCTCTGTACCGCTGCCGTCCCAATACTGATAGCCAAGCTGTTGAAATAGCTCAATTGCCGGGAGTTCGCTAAAAGTATATTCGAGTGACTGGCTCATGCTACTGCACTTTGTTCTTGATGGGTATTTACTCTTATTTTACCCGCAAGCAATTGTTGTAACAACCCGGTCTTTAAATTCTGATATTGCCTTTGTCGTTCTTGAAGAATACGCAACTTTTCGTCCAAAGAAGAAAGTATTTTTGTTATCATATCTTGTTCGTTTATTGGCGGAATAGGTATATACAAATTACCAATAAGCGATGTGTTTAAATTGGGTTGCCCACTACCGGGAGCTAATTGATTTCTAAAATAATCCGTTAAGGATTGCAAATAGTAATATAAAAAATATTTACTTACCGCTTTTAATTCAAGAAATGCAGCGATACCATCATTGGCACCAGCTGTAATCTTTAAAATTTTCGGAACGCCAAGGGTAGCTCCACTGTTTGCTAATACTACAGTATTTGGATGTAAAATCCGTGTTTGTTTAGACCCCAATTCTGTTAATGAGGTTTTCGTTTTCGTAATATAAATCGAAGGATTATTTGTTAACTCAGAAACAGTTACCCATGGCAAATAACTTCCGTTGAATAAAAGCGGACTTCCGGCTGGTCTCGGCGAGCCACCCCTTACAACGTTTGAAATTTGATTGATTTTTTTGCAATTCCAACTTTGAGGAATATTGCCTATTTCAGAAATTTTAAATTCCGTATGACCGAACCCATTAATAATTAACTCCTGTACCAGCCCCTTTTTTTGATGTTGACGTAATGCTATTTGGCTATCAATCATTTTAAGCTTTTCATCAACGGTAGTTAAAATTTGGGATATCTTTTTTTGCTCATGTAACGGTGGTAGAGGAATTGGGCAAGCTAATACCTCATCTTTTCTTAAATTGGTTTGACCAACCCCATTGTCGAATGCTAAGTAATATTCGTTTCTGTTTAGTACATAATATAAGTACTTATTGTCGACACCTTGGGCTTTAATTGACCCTATCCTTTGGTTAAGGGTATATTTGTTGTCCACGTCAACTAAAAAACACTTTGCAATAGCCTTGCCATTCGGGATATCACTCATAACAATTGTAATATCTCCCTTCATCAGAGGAGATAAATCCTTATCGGAAAACTTTTTTACCACTCCATTGGAGGAAATAAATTTTGAATTGACTACAATATATTCGCCATCGTCGGATATTACCTGCTCATGTCCTTTACCATTGGCAAAACTCGAAACATTTTCCAACTTTACTAATTCCCAACCTTCGGGTATTTCTCCAATTTCACTTATTTTATTGTCACTGTTCATAATCCTATCTCAGATAAAAGTTCTTTCAGTGTTTCATCAATTGCTCTTTCTTGTGCTTCTAACTCAATTATTTTTTGTTGAACGGCTTTGAGGTCAACAGCATCAACGACGATACTGGTATCAATATACCTACTTATATTAAGATTATAATCGTTCTTAAAAATTGCATCTACATCAATCAATTTTGCAAAATTTTCACTTACTGGTTGCACTGTTTCCTGTTTTAAAGAAAAATGATTATAAGTAGTAACGATAGTGTTTATATTATTTTCTGTTAACTCGTTTTGATTTTTTCCTTCCTTGTATTCTTTACTTGCATCAATAACTATAACTTTATTTTTAAGATGTTCTGGCTTGGTTTTACTGATAATCCAAATTGAAGCCGGGATAGTTGTATTGTAAAATAATGCCGATGGCAACCCAACTATACCTTCTATCAAGTCTTCTTTTAATATTTTCTCTCTTATCGCTCCCTCAGTTCCGCTTCTAAACAAAGTGCCATGCGGTAATACGACACCTAATTTTCCGTCTTGCTTTAAAGATGAAATCATGTGTTGTAAAAAAGCTAAGTCCGCATAGCCTCTTGGTGGTATCCCGTATTGAAATCTACCATGTTTATCAACCACTTCTTTTGTATAATTAGGTGCTGATTTCTTTTCTTTCCCTTCTTTATCCAGTTGAACTTCTCGATTGGCTTCAATCAATCCCCACCACGCATCTTGTGAGAATGGCGGGTTAGCAATTACCCTGTCAAACAACATCAAGCTGTCATTTTCTAAGTGTTGCGGGTTGGTCAGCGTATCACCTTTTCTCAGGTCGGCTTCAACAAAGTTGTGTAGTATCATGTTCATCTTACCGATAGCCCATGTCCCCACGTTCTTTTCCTGCCCGTATAGAGATACGTTGATGTTGTTACCGACCTTGCCATCCGGTAGTTGAGCAACGTACTTAGCCGATTCAATTAACATACCACCACTGCCAAAAGTAGGGTCATATATCTTGTTTTTAGGTTGTGGCTTAATTAACTGTACGATGGTTTTTACAACTCCTGTTGGTGAATAAAACTCTCCGCCTTTCTTACCCGCATCATCAGCGAACTGTTTTATTAGGTACTCATAAGCATCACCTAATAAGTCGGGGGTGTATAAATCCTTATTAGCTAAAGAATGTTGATTAAAATGGCGTAACAAGCGTTGTAAAACTTCATCACTCAGGCGGTCTTTATCACCGAACTTGGTTGTGGTCAATACACCTTCCAAGTGCTTTGTATTTTCACGCTCTATCGCGGCAAACGCCTTATCCAAAGCAACGCCTATATTTTCCGTTACTTTTTTAAGTTCATCCCATCGGGCTTCGGCTGGTAATTTAAAAAAAGGTTCTTCTTCGGCATCTTCCCGGCTTATGCCGTCACGTTTCATTATGGTTTCAACCTCTTCGTCAAAAACATCGTTGGCACGTTTAAGGAACAATAGCCCGAATATGTAGTTTTTGAAATCAGAGCTATCAATGCTGCCTCTCAGTATATTGGCAGAATCCCATAACCAAGATTCAAGTTTATCAAGTGTTAATTGCGACATAGCTTATCTTAATTCAAATAGTAATAAATGAATTAGGCTAAGATATTTTAATTAGGGGGATTTTGGAAGAGGTTTTTTGTGGTTGATTGAACGTAGAGTTTGTGCATAATTAAAAATTAAAGATGCAATAGGTTGAAGTCGCTTCCCGCTCCAAACAATCTCATTGTTTAAGGGACTAAGCTCATATTCAACCAATGTTTCAGTTTTTGGAATATTATGAAAACTAAACTGAAATTTAAATGATTCAACTATGGTCAAGTCTTTGTTTATATATAATTTTACATCAGCTTCTTTACGCTTTATTAAATCATCAAGCATATTGGAGAGGTGATTTTTAAAATAATACATACGACGAAACCGCATGCTTTCCTTTCGACCTACCTTAAAAGTTTTTATTTTTTGACTCAGATAAGCAT
>CAISPD010000109.1 GCA_903887275.1 uncultured Mucilaginibacter sp. | reverse complement strand
GATGAATTACCTGCGGGTAAAAGACTGGTTCCGCTTGAAAAAAAGATATCCTGGATTCGCTGACCTGCTAACCTGTTGGTCGTTTTTTACGTATAACAGCAAATTGACAAGCGTTAATTTATTGCCATGTAATTAATTTAACCATTTGTTAATTAATGCTGGCAAAATGATTTTGATATCAGGTGTAAATATTTACTTTTGTTAACAATAAATGTTAATAACCCTGGTTAATACGGTTTGTCGTAATTTAATTGATCAAACGTAAAATAAAGAAGCGGAAAAGATGAAGAAATACTGCCCGGGCCTCACTTGTATCTTATTGTTATTATCGCTAACCATTATTAGCTGGAAAGCTGAAACAATCAAAAAGCATCTTCATCCTAACATAGCCAATACACACAAGACAGTTAACGCAAAAGCGCTTTTATCTCAATACCTTGACGATATTTACAACACCGCTCAATTGCAGCAGGCGGGTTTGGATTTTGTTGTTTTCCAAAAAGCTGTTATCGGTTATTTTAATTTAAAAGCAGGCAATCAGGTTCCGCAAACCAGCTCGGTACTTACTATTGTAGATCTTGCTAAATCGAGTGCCACAAAAAGGATGTGGATCATTGACCTGATCGATAAATCATTATTGATGCAAACCTGGGTTGCTCACGGTAATGGAAGTGGCGACGATATCCCACAATTTTTTTCCAACTATTCCGACTCGCATGCAAGTAGTCTGGGTTTTTACATCACCAACGGCGTTTATAATGGAAAACATGGTGAGTCGTTAAAGCTTGATGGTTTAGACGTAGGGTTTAACGATAATGCCAGAGCCAGGGGTATTGTTATCCATGGCGCTAAATATGTTTCGTCCGGAACCATTGATCATCTTGGCCGTTTAGGGCGCAGTGAAGGCTGTCCTGCAGTGTCTGCAAAACTCATCAAAAAAGTTATTGGCGTTATTAAAGGTAAAACTGTGTTGTTTATTAACGGGAACGATTATACCTACAGCTCAAAATATCTTGACGAAGAAGCTGCGGCCAGTTACGTATATCCGGGGCATAATAGTGCCGAGGTAAACGCCAGTCTTTAATTTCAATTGCCGGTTGGCAAATATTTCTTCATGTAATCGTACAATACAATATCAAGGCCATATACGTCGCCCCTAAACTGCAATTGACCGTTTTGATCAACCCAACATGTTTTATAAGTAATGTAAACCGGTATACGTGGTCTCAAACTGATGTCTTCCGGTGTTGGCTCATCTTCTTCCATGTCTTTTGCTATCCGATTATACTTTACCGTGTCTGAAAATAAGGTATGTGCCAGGTCGAGTGGTTTTTCCAGTCGTACACAACCATGACTCACTGCACGCATCCGGTAATGGAACGCATCTTTTGCCGGCGTATCATGTAAATAGACACTACTCCGGTTTTCGAAAAGGAATTTGATCTTACCCAGGGAGTTAGTTTCGCCCGGTTGCTGTTTAAACTCGTAGGTGCAATTTTCTTTGGTGATTTTCGACCAATTGATGGTTTCAGGGTCTTTCACAACTCTTCCGCGTTGGTCATAAACCAGGATGTTCTTGTTCGCTAAATAATAAGGATCCTTTGCCGCTTCAACTATGATCTCTTTTGTAGCGATACTGCGCGGAATATTCCATATCGGGTTTACTTGTACACTATGGATAACACTGTTCAACAGGGGAGTTTCATGCGGAAAAGGGTTATCTACTTTACAGGTGTCGTTATAATTGACGAGGTTATTCAAGTATTTTTTATTTCTTCCCTCGCCAACGCAGACTCTCATATTTAATACCGATTTGCCGCTATCGATCACATCGAGATTAAAATCCGGGATATTCACATATACATAGCGGGTGCCTTCGGGTTTATTCTTCCATCGGGCGCGCTCCATATTTACCAGCAATATTCGCTGGGTTTCTTCTTTCGATAGCTTTGGAGCTTCATAGCCCTCCAGATAGGCTTTTTGTAGTGTAAGATATTCCGGGTCTTTGGGTTGAATACTGTCAAGGTATATCCGCATATCGTCTATGTTAAATATCCTGCCCATGGATATACTGTCAGGACGTAGTGTCTTGATAAAGTACCTCGAATATATCTTGCGCGGTGGCACCAGCCCGAATTGCAGATCGTTGCTGTAATTGAGTAATGAATTGGCAGTCAGCAATTCGAGTTTTGCAATTACGCGATAGGCTTCTTCTTTAGTTTTTATACTGGTATTGCCGGAAAATTTAGCAGCAAGCGCTTCAATTTCATCAGGTTGAAATATTTTGGGATCGAGCCCATGTTCAGCAGCTCTGCGGTAGCGGTTAACCATCATGGTGATATCACCATTGAATAAATGATCGGTCACAAATACCGGCTCATAACTGTTATCCTGATAATAGGCTTGTAAGAAATCAGGATTGGTTAATTCTTCGCGTTTTGAGCGAATGAGATCTTTAAAAACGGTATTGAACTCATCCGGATCGATCTCTTTAAAAACAGGGTTATGTGTGCGTTTAAAGAGAATCTGTCCCATTTCAGACCTCTTTTTTTTACATCCCTGGAAAAATAACAGCGATCCAAAAACCACAAGCAAAAAAACATAAGGGAAATAAATTTTTCGTCGACTGTGGCTATTCATAATTATATTCTTCAATATAGTGTTTTGAATCAATTTAAGTTTTAATTCAATATTATTATTTTTAGTACTATCTTACTTTAGCATTGCACTTATTTGTTGCGAAAATACACAAGCAATTTGGAAACTGAGAGAAAAATAGAAGTTTGGCTACGTGGCCCGCTTGAAGGTGTACCATCATTATTGCAACCAGTCGCCCATGCCTTGTTGCAGGCACGAGAAGAAGTTAATATGTTGATAAGTGGATTTCCTGAGGTTTTTCTGTGGGTAAGGCCGGCAGGATTGGCAAGTCCGGCTTTCCATTTGCAGCATTTAACAGGGGTATTAGATAGATTGTTTACCTACGCCCGTGGCGAAGCGCTCAGCAGCGAACAATTGGCGTATCTGGCAGCAGAGGGAAGAGAAAATGCTCAAGCACCAGGGCTTACTGTAATGCTAAGCAATTTTAATACCCAGGTTGATAAAGCCATTGCCCAACTGAAAACTACCGATGAAAGTACCCTTACTGATGTTCGGGGAGTTGGCCGTGCCCAGGTACCATCTAACGTTATCGGACTCCTTACGCATGCAGCCGAACATGTTATGCGCCACAATGGGCAGTTATTAGTGACGGTCAGGGTATTGCAGAATTAAAAAATCATTATATTGCCTTACCCTGATTCACCTTATCAAACCATAACGTGAAATTAAAAACCTATTTCGCTGTATTTTTATTTTTTGTGTGTTGCCGCTTTTCCGGGTATGCCCAGTTAAAACTGGTCAATGAAAAATTAGCTGCAATTGCTTCCCATTC
>CAISPD010000108.1 GCA_903887275.1 uncultured Mucilaginibacter sp. | reverse complement strand
GGTCGCGACGATCTTCGCGGTAATCACCTCTGTTTCCTTCACGTCCGTAAGGGTGAGCCGAGTAAGGCATATCTTCCGTACGCAAAACACTATAAGTGCTTACTTCCGATTTCAGGCTCAGGTTCAGGTTTTTGTTAAAAGTGTAAGTTCCGGCTAAATAACCATATAAATCATTTTTATGGTGACCGCGGGTCCAGATTTCTGTTAACAGGTAGGGGTTATGGTAACGGGTATATTCCTCAAAATTTGATTGTACATTGGTTTTTCCGGGCTGCCAGATGGCTTTGATATCCGGTGCGTTAACGCTCCAGTCAGCACCTGTCCATATGGCCAGGTTATAGATGATCGAGTTAGGACCGTATTGTACATCCGGAAAATCATCCGTGCTCTGACGGTTGAAATCGACACTGGCTTCAAATTTTAATTTAGGGGTAGCGTTGAATGAACCGTAAAAGTTAACGTTCGCAATATCCAGGTACTGGAAAGGAATATAACTATTCTGGTGTTGCTGTGATGCCGAAAAGCGTGTGATATAGTTTTCGCCTACGTCGGTTACTGCTACGTCGTTATTGGTTTAATAACCGGTACGCAGGAAATTTGCCAGGTTGTTGGCGCCACGGGCTGTCCATGGTGTTCCCTGACGTACTCCGTTAACTACCGGACTGTCATACTGTGGTATCAACTGTCCGTTGAAATAAGGACCCCAGATATCGTAATCGCTATCCACACCGCCTGGTGCGCCACCTTTACCATCAACGAATTGATAGTAAGTGTTTTCGCCCGGACCGAATGAGTGTTGTACACGTGGGAAGGCAATAAAGCCCGAGTTTACTACGGTACTGCTGTTGATCTCTACCGAAACTCCTTTTTTGTTTTTATCACCTTTTTTTGTAGTGATCAAAATTGCACCGAATTGTGCACGGCTGCCATACAATGCAGCAGCAGCAGGGCCTTTCAATACAGTATAAGATTCGATATCATCCGGACTCAAATCGAAAGTATCTGAATCAAATGGCAAACCGTCGATAACATATAACGAAACGGTATTACCCCGAATGGTAACGTTTGGCGTTCCCAAAATTTCGGATGTTGCACCTACCTGTAAGCCGGCTACTTTTCCGATCAGGCCGTTAACCGGGTTAGGGTCGCGTGCGGTGGTCAGCTGGTCGCCATTTACCGTTTGGGTAGCATAACCTAAACGTCTGGTTTCCTTTTTAACACCGAGTGCTGTTACGGTTACTTCGCTTAGCGCTCTGGTATCCGGTGCCAGCGTAATGATGTAATTGCTTTGATCGCCAACGGTGATCTGTTGTTGCAGGTAACCGATAAAGGTGAAAGAGATCACCTGTCCTTTTTCGGCTGCAATACTAAAATGTCCGCTAACATCGGTAACAGAACCTTTGTTTGTTCCTTTAAGTGTCACGCTGACACCTGGAAGCGGTTGTTTGTTTTCGTCGGTAACTGTACCACCGATCTTGTTTTGCCCGAACAGAGTTGCCGGGATCAGGCACCATAACAATACCGTTATGAGTGGCCGAAAGTGAATGTAAAGCTGCTTCATTTGTTTCAATTAATTGATGAGAATGGATGGAAATTTCATGAAACAATACTAGCTTTAGTTTATAAATAGTAAACTAAGTTTATATTAAGTAAACCTTAAGCTTGTGTCGAGAAAATGTAAAGGGAGGGAAATTCTGTAACGCAGATATCACAATCTGCTTACACGGTGTTAATATTCAGGAAATTTAGACTACTAATTATTCTTGTGCAAATGGCTTAATGCCAGTAGTTTAAGGTGGTTGATATCCCCTAAAGGCACATTAGTTTCTTTGGCTTTATCGTCCCAATAACGCAGACGGATAAACAACTCAGCATCGGCATTTGATTCAAATTCTTTTGCTTCGACTTCGGTCATAGGGCCACCCTGGAAACCGAGTGTCGCCCGGCTGGCTTCTGACAATTGGTTATAATATTCGGGGTATTTGTAAGTAAGGTATCTTTTGGCGATCACATGGCTTTGAACCAGTGCGGCAAGCCGTTCAGAAAAACCGTGCTCGCGCAAATAATTGGCGCCCAGCTTCTCGTGCTCCATATTGCCGAAGCCATCCATGCTCACAGCTTCTCCGGCACTTGCACAAAGGTGGCCTATATCATGAAAGAATGCAGCCAGAATAACTTCATCTTCAAACCCCTCTTCTTCGGCAAGGGCGGCAGCCTGCATCATGTGCTCCAATTGCGAAACAGGTTCGCCAATATAATCTTCATCGCCATGCTTCTCGTAAAGGGCAAATACTTCATCTACAATGGTCTCTGGTTCAAAAGCGGCTTTACTCATTTTTATGGCTGTTTAAACAAATAAACAAAAGGGATATTATTAAATTATTAAATCAACGTGATAAAATTTATACAGCATACCAAGACTTTAAAATTAAAGTTGATATCTCTGAAAATTCATAATTTTTTAATTAGGCCGATTGAAAGTATAAATTTATTTTGCGATGCCAATTAGGAATATTTTACCCCCATATTAAAACAACAAGTCATTGAAACCATTATTGGAAGACAATATATTGTTACAGATCAGTAACAGCATAAAAGTACGCCGACGCGAAAAAAATATAACAGTTCAGGAATTGGCAACTCTGGCCAATGTGAGCAAGGGTTTGATATCACAAATTGAAAATAGCCGTACTATACCTTCACTCCTCGTATTGATCGATATTATCAAGGCCCTGGATATAGACCTGAATGAATTTTTTAAAAATATTAAAACCAATAGCAAAAACGAGCCGATCCTGGTTTTACGGAGGGGTGAATACGAGCATTTTGAAAAAGAAAATGCCACCGGTTTCAGCTATCAGAGGATACTTTCGCGCTATATCGATCATTCGACCATTGATATTGTGCTGCTCGAACTTGAGCCCAATGCTACACGCCCGCTGGTAGAAACTGATGCCTACGAATATAAGTACCTGCTATGCGGTGAGGTCGACTACCATTTTGATGAGGAAACAGTAATTAAGCTTCAGGCCGGCGATTCAATTCTTTTCGACGGGCATATACCGCACACCCCGGTTAACAGAAGTAACCAGAAAGCTGTATTGCTTATTATTTATTTTTTTGGTGAGAAGAAGTAGGAGGGGATTGGTTAACCTGTGATTAGTCGACGCTTGTTAGTTAACTAATCACAAAACCTTAACATTAAATTCGTTCGGTATTAATAAACAAAGTTTAGCATTGCTCAACATAATTTGTGATGCAAAAACTTAGGGAACGGGTTGCCAAATTGCCTTATGGTGTAATATCAGTTTTGGCTGCTATATCGGCATTTGGCGCTTATACCTCCATGTATGCTTTCCGTAAGGCCTTTGCAGCAGGTACTTTCAGCGGACTTCAATACTGGCATATCGACTATAAAGTTTGGCTGGTTGTTGCTCAGATCATTGGGTACACACTTAGTAAATTTTACGGTATCAAATTTATAGCCGAGCTTAAACCCGGGGAGCGTGCAAAAAATATCCTGCTTTTAATAGGTATTGCCTGGATAGCTTTGTTATTATTTGCTATAGTTCCGGCACCCTATAATATCGTTTTCCTGCTGATCAATGGCTTTCCGCTGGGTTTGATATGGGGCCTTGTTTTTGGATACCTCGAAGGAAGAAAATCAACCGAATTTATGGCAGCTGTTTTATCCATCAGCCTCATTTTTGCCTCTGGATTCGTAAAAACCATTGCCAAGGCCCTGATGCATAATTTTGGCATCGGCGAATTTAATATGCCTGTAATAACCGGTGCCTTGTTTGTGCTGCCACTGCTGCTCTTTGTTTTTATTCTGGAACTTATTCCACCACCAACCGAAGAAGATATGCGTTTGCGTACAAAACGCCAGCCCATGAACGCAGAGGAGCGCCGGAATTTTTTGCAGCGATTTTTACCAGGCATCATACTAACACTTATTATATACGTGCTGCTGACCATCATGCGCGACGTACGGGACAATTTCGAGGTAGAGATTTGGGGTAGTTTCGGTATCAGGGACACTACCATTTATGCAAAAACTGATACCATCATTTCTGTGATCGTTCTTGCAGCTATGAGCTTATTGATCCTGATCAGGCACAACCTCAAAGCCTTCATGGTGATACACCTGATGATCATCGGCGGCTGTGTTCTGATTGGCGCTGGTACTGCACTATTTGTAGCCGGTTTAATAGAAGTAAAAGTTTGGATGACGCTTGCCGGGCTGGGTTTATACATGGGCTATGTGCCCTATAATGCCGTCTTTTTTGAACGCTTGCTGGCATCGTTCCATTACAAAGGCAATGTTGGCTTCCTGATTTACGTGGCAGATTCTATGGGTTATCTGGGTAGCGTGAGTGTGCTGCTGGTAAAAGAACTCGGTCAGCCTGATATAAGCTGGGGGATTTTTTTTAAAACCAGTATATTAACCGTTGCAGTAGTAGGCGGTATTTGCGCCAGCCTTTCGCTACTCTATTTTTTACGGGAAGCGCGTAAGCAAAAAGACGATATTAAAGAAGATCAACTGAATATAATACCTGTATGAAAAATTCATCGGCCATAGTTATTGGTGCCGGCATCGTGGGGCTGGCAACTGCAAGGGCACTTGCGCTGCGTGGTTATCGTGTAAGCGTTTTTGAACGAAACGAAAAAGCAGTAGGTGCCTCCATCCGTAATTTTGGTATGGTATGGCCCATTGGGCAGGAAACCGGACCCCTGTTTGAAAGGGCAATGCTTTCGCGCAGCATCTGGAAAGAAATATGTACCGAAGCAGGCGTATGGCACGATGAGGTTGGGTCGCTTCACCTGGCTTATCAGGATGATGAACTACTGGCGATCAGCGAATATGTTGACGTTAACCATGCTCATCGTGATTGTGCCCTACTGACACCGCAGCAAGCTTTGGAAAAATCACCGGCTGTAAATCCGAATGGTTTAAAAGGGGCACTTTGGAGCGGTGAAGAAATGATCGTTGAATCAAGAGTAGCCGTTGGGCAGGTTGCAGCTTATCTCGCCGAAAAATATGGTGTCGAATTTCATTGGAATACCGCTATCAGCCAGATCAGCCATCCGGAAGTATTTTCCGGAAAAAGAAGCTGGAAGGCTGAAGAGATTTTTGTTTGCAGCGGGGCTGATTTTGAAACTCTCTACCCCGAATTATTTTTAGCTACCGATATTACCAAATGCAAACTGCAAATGATGCGACTGGTAGCGCAGCCAGATAACTGGCGCATTGGTCCGGCATTGTGCGGAGGTTTGTCAATGATCCACTATCCCGGTTTTAAAGCAGCAGCCTCTCTTCCTCAGCTTAGGAAAAGATATGAAGAGCAATTTGCCGATTATTTGCAATGGGGGATTCATGTTATGGTATCTCAGAATGGCGGCGGTGAATTAACGATCGGTGATTCTCACGAATATGCCCTGGTTCACGATCCTTTCGATAAAGAATTCATCAACAAGATGATTACCGAATATCTGCAAACTTTTGCCAATTTCAAGGACTGGAAACTCATGCAATCATGGCACGGCATTTATCCTAAAATGACCGACGGCCGGACGGAACTCATACTTGAAATTGAAAATGGTGTTACCGTCATCAACGGCGTTGGTGGAAACGGTATGACGCTCTCTTTTGGTCTTTGTGAACAGTATATTGGGTCGCGGTGAGTAGTAACAGGTATCGGGTATTAGGTATTAGGTATCTGGTAACTATTATAACTACTACAACCAATCCAACCTCTACAACTACTATAACAAATCCAACCAATTTGTCAGCCAACTTTAAAATTGCACAGTTAAATTTCCATAGTATTTCAAACTTGTGTTAAATTTACGCCGGTGTTAAAATAAGATTAAGTTTAATCCCTTTTAACAGCAAAGCCAAACGTCATTTGTACATTTGACTTCATCAGAACCTAACACAAATTAAACCCGCTATGGTTCAATTGAAGAAAAAGATATTATTTATTATCGGTTCCATCAATCAAACCACGCAGATGCACCAGATAGCGGAACAGCTGCCGGAATACGATTGTTGGTTCAGTCAGATCTTCACCGATTCAAAGTTTTTAAAAGCAATAATAAAATATACTTCGATTGCTGACAGCACCGTTCTGGCGGGGCAATTTAAACGTCGCTCGGAGGAGTATTTAGCAAATCATAATTTGCAAACCGATTACGGCGCAAAGCTTAATAAGTATGACCTGGTTGTTTATTGTTCGGACCTGATCATTGCAGATAGCCTTCGTAAATACAAAACCATCTGGGTGCAGGAGGGGATGATAGATAAAATAACACCCTGGAGTAAGGTGATCAAACGTTTACGTTTACCTGCCTATCTGGCTGGTAACACTTCCCTAAACGGTTCAGGAAACAGCTGTGATATTTATTGTGCTGCTTCCTACGGTTATAAAAATTACTTCAAGCTGCACGGCACTGATGCTGATAAGATTTTTGTAACAGGTATGCCTAATTACGACCATTGCAGTAAGTATCTCGATAATAATTTTCCCTATCGCGACTATGTGATGGTGGCTACCACCGATATGCGTGAAACTTACCGTAAGGAAGATCGCCCGGCATTTATAAAACAAACTGTCGAAATAGCCAATGGCAGGCCGATGCTTTTTAAACTGCATCCCAATGAAAATTTCGAGCGCGCCAATGCCGAGATAATGGAATATGCTCCGGCCGGCACACTGGTTTTTCAAAATGGAAATACCAATGAGATGATCGCAAACTGTTGCGAGTTGATCACACAATATTCAACAGTAGTATATACCGGTCTGGCACTGGGAAAAAAGGTGCATTCTTATTTTGAACTCGATGAGTTAAAACGCCTGGCACCTTTACAAAATGGCGGAACATCGGCTAAAAACATAGCCAATATATGTCGCGCTTATGTTGAATTTAATGGAGAGCGCAGTCACTTCCTGAAGCAATATGTGTACAAGGCCGAAGAGGAAAATATTTTGGAGGAGTTGTACGCCTGATATGCGCAATGCAAATTTATGCCAGCTAATATAGTTATAGTTGTACAAGCCCGGATGACCTCGAGTCGCTTGCCCGGTAAAGTAATGCTTCCCATACTTGGCGAAAGTTTGCTATACCGGATGATGGAGCGCCTGCAAATGATCAGGCATAAGGCACAACTGGTTATTGCAATACCTGAAGAAGAAAAAGGCGGGCTTATTGAACGTGAAGCGGAGCGTATTGGCATCCCTTGTTTTTGTGGCGATTTGAATAACCTGCTCGACCGGCATTATCAGGTAGCTAAATTATACAATGCAGATATCGTACTAAAAATACCTTCTGATTGCCCGCTGATCGATCCACGTATTGTTGATCAGGTACTTGACTTTTATGAGGCACATGAAGGCGAATACGATTTTGTAAGCAACCTGCACCCTGCTACTTTCCCAGATGGCAATGATGTTGAGATCATGACAATGGATTGCATCAGCAAAGTTTGGCTGGAAGCAACACGTAAATTGGAACTGGAACATACTACACCCTATATCTGGGAAAATCCGGAAAAATTCAGGATCGCAAACGTGGTTTGGGAAACGGGGAAGGATTATTCGATGTCGCACAGGTTTACGATCGACTACCCGGCTGATTACGAATTTATCAAAACTGTATACGAACATCTTTATCCGATAAAGCCTGATTTTTCTTGCGGGGATATCTTGCAATTGCTGGAAGAAAGACCCGATATTTATGAAATAAATGCCGGATATTCTGGCGTTAACTGGTACCGCAACCACCTCGACGAACTAAAAACAATATCAGCCGATCAAACTAAAACGATCACTGGCTGAAAACGATTAAAAAAAAATGAGTACCCAAACAACCGCTATAGATAAACAGCAGTTACAGGCAACTGCATTAAAAGTGCGTGAACATATCATCCGCATGGCTACTGACGGTGGCTGCTTTGTTGGCGCTTCACTCTCTGCCGCCGACCTTATACTTTACCTTTATTCGGAATGGCTCAATGTCAATAACGGTAATCTTGACGACCCCAACCGCGATTATCTTTTCCTTTCAAAAGGGCATGATGTGCCTGCGCTTTACGGGACCTTTGCAGAGTTGGGCTTAATGGAGAGCGAACGTTTAAAGAATCATTTATCTATCGACGATCATATTTACTGGCACCCTAACACCAAAATTCCGGGTATCGAATTTCATTCAGGTTCGCTGGGCCATTTGCCTTCGGTAGCCATTGGTGTAGCGCTTGATATAAAGATTCGCGGGGGTAAAAATCGTGTTGTATGTATTTTGGGCGATGGTGAGTTAAATGAAGGAACCTGTTGGGAAGCCATGCTGGTAGCTAATGCCTATAAATTGGATAACCTGATCTTTGTGGTTGATCGTAACCAGTTTCAGGCCAATATGCCTACCGAGGACCTGATTCCGCTTGAACCGCTTCACGATAAATTTGCAGCATTTGGTGCAGCTGTTAAACGTATCGATGGTCATGATTTTGATGCTTTGCACGAAGCTTTTTCGGCTTACCCCTTTCAGCCGGGCAAGGTAAATGTGGTTATAGCCGATACCATACGTGGCAGAGGTTTGCCAAGCATTGAACGCCATGCCGACCGTTGGTTCTGTAATTTTACAGCTCCAGAGATCGAAAGCCTGCTCAGGGAATTGCACGGCGAGCACCAAACCCAATTAACATCCGAAACTTTAGTAGTAAGATAAAATGACCTACGAAGAATTACTAACTCAGGAAGCTCTTGCAGACGACCGCTTTGTGGTAATGACCGCCGAGAACCGTGCGCTTGTACGTAATATATACGCTCACCTGGGCAATCGGTTTATTGATACCGGCATCACGGAGCAAACTATGATAGGTGCCGCCGCCGGCCTGGCTTTAAGGGGCAGAATACCTGTTGTACATGCGCTGGCATCCTTCCTTACGATGCGTGCTTTCGAATTTGTGCGTACCGATGCCGGGATACCAAACCTGCCTGTTAAACTCAGCAGTTTTATACCCGGATTTCTGTCTGATGGCAACGGGCCTACGCACCAGGCAATTGAGGATATTTCCTTGATGCGTGGTATACCGAATATGACTGTTTTTGCGCCGGCTGATGAAGACGATCTGTTGAAAATGCTGCCACAGATATGGAATTACCCTTCCCCATCATACGTTCGCATCAATACCCGTAAAACTGAATACGAACATTCGCCCTTTGAATTCGGCAAAGCCGAGGTAATATCTGAAGGCAATGATGTTACGATACTCACCTATGGCTTACTTTTCGAGCAGGTTCTGGAAGCGGTTAAGATATTGCAGGCCGAAGGTTTGTCGGTAGGCTTTGTCAATATGCGCAGCCTGAAACCAGTAGACGAGCAAGCCATTCTGAATGCGGCTAAATGCAATTTGGTGGTTTCTGTCGAAGATCATTTTTTAACTGGCGGACTGTACAGTATTATTGCTGAAGTTTTGCTTAAACACCAGGCCAGTGCCAAAGTATTGCCCCTGGCACTGAATGAAAAATGGTTCAAACCTTCACTGCTACCAAAAGTATTGGAACATGAGGGTTTCACCGGCAAACAGATCGCCGAAAAGATATTAGGTTATAACACCAAAGCTGTACAAGCTACTATAGCTGCACAGGAATTTTCTGAATAATTATTGATTAAAATGCCAAACACCGTAAAATTTAACGATAGCTACCCTGATATCACCATATCAGACGAGTGGTACGCCCGTGCACTTAAAGTGCAGAAACCGGTTACCCAAACCCTGGCGAAAGGCCCGGGTCAATTTACAAAAGGGGTTGCGCCAAAATACCTGCAACGGGCCAAAGGTTCGCACGTATGGGATGTGGATGGTAATGAATATATTGATTTCAATGCCGCAATCGGACCAATCTCCTTAGGTTATTGCTATCCTGCGGTTGACGAAGCGATCAAAAAACAACTGGAAGATGGCATCACCTTTTCGCTGATGCATCCGCTGGAAGTTGTGGTGTCTGAAATGCTCCAAGAGATCATCCCGAATGCGGAGGCGGTTAAAATAGCTAAAACAGGTGCTGACGTATGCTCGGCAGCTATACGTGTATCACGCGCCTTTACCGGTCGCGATAAAATATTTTGCTGTGGTTATCATGGCTGGCACGATTGGTATATTGGTATCACCAGTCGGAATGCTGGTATCCCTGAGGCCATCCAAAACATGACCTACACTTTCGAGTATAATGATATCGACGCTATTAAAGCGGCACTGGATGATACTGTTGCTGCTTTGATCCTCGAGCCATTTATTTTTGAAGCACCAAAACCCGGATTCCTGAAACAATTGGCCGAAGTTTGCCGCGAAAACGGTACGCTACTCATATTTGATGAGATGTGGACCGGCTTCCGCATAGCTCTGGGTGGTGCGCAGGAATACTTCGATGTAAAGCCCGATTTGGCAGTATATTCAAAAGCATGTGCCAATGGTATGCCAATCGCATTCCTCACCGGCAGAGCCGATGTGATGGAAGCGCTCAATTCAACCGTATTTAGCTATACTACTTTTGGTGGCGAGGCTTTATCCCTGGCAGCTACGGTAGCTACCATCAACGAACTTAGGGATAAAAATGTGCCGAAATACCTCGATGAAAAAGGCGCCCTGTTGAAAGACGGCTACAACCAGATAGCCATTGAAACCGGTACCGATATTTATACCCGTTGTATAGGCTACAATTGCCGCTCCATGGTAACCTTTACTCCCGAAGCCGGTAACGGACTGGAAGTAAAAGCACTTTTACAACAGGAAATGATCAAACGCGGTGTGCTTTGGGCCGGTTTCCACAATATGTGCTTCAGCCACAGTGATGAGGATATAGCTTATACACTTTCGGTTTACCGCGAGGTATTGCCGATATTAAAACAAGCTGTCGAAAGCGGTAACGTAAAACAATACCTGAAAGGTGAAGTACTGGAAGCTGTTTTCCGTAAAGTGAGCAATTACAATATCAAACCGAAGACCGCCTGATGAAACTGTTTTCGTTAGACAATAAAACAGCGATCGTAACCGGTGCCGTGGGGCTGATCGGCAGGAAACATTGCGAGGCATTGGCTCAGGCTGGTGCTAACGTAGTGGTTGCCGATATCAATGAAGCCGCCTGTACAGCGTTTGCTGCGAGCTTAGGCGACAAACATTTAGGAGTTGCAGTTGACGTAACCGACGAAGCATCGCTCAAAGCTGCTCGGGACAAGATACTGGCCAAATATGGTTCTATTGATATTTTGGTTAATAACGCCGCCATCAACGACATGTTCGAAAACCCGGAGCTGGCCAAAGAACAATCGGCATTTGAACATTACCCTTTGAGTTCGTTCCGCAAATCATTGGATGTAAATGTTACCGGGGTTTTTCTGGCGTCGCAGGTGTTTGGTACCGTAATGGCAGAAAAAGGTAGCGGAAGCATCATTAATCTGGCTTCAACCTACGGTATCGTTGGTCCTGATCAAAGCATTTATCGCGACAAAGACGGCAACCAAACTTTTTTCAAATCAGCAGTTTACCCGGTCACCAAAGGCGCTGTGATCAACTTTACACGCTTTCTTGCTGCCTATTGGGGGAATAAAGGAGTTAGGGTAAACACACTTTCTCCGGGCGGTGTAGAAAACAGCCAGGACGAATTTTTTATACAAAACTATTCAGCAAAAACATTGCTGGGGCGCATGGCACAGGCTTCCGACTACCAGGGAGCACTGATATTTTTAGCCAGTGAAGCCTCAGCTTACATGACAGGCGCCAATCTGGTAGTGGATGGCGGCTGGACAGCAGTTTAAAACCAATTAACAAAACAGGGGATATGGGAACACAGTTACTGCAAAAACTATCGGGCATCAAGCTGGTGCTGACAGATTGCGACGGTGTATTAACGGATGCAGGTGTGTATTACGGTGCATCGGGTGAAGAACTTAAAAAATTTAATATTCGCGATGGCATGGCCGTTGAACGTTTGCGAAATCTGGCGGGAATCGATACCGGTATAATTACCGGAGAATTATCGCCATCAGTTTCCAAAAGAGCCGAAAAACTTAAAGTTACCGAGCTTCATTTGGGCGCAAAAGACAAACCTGCGATCCTGAAAGATATTTTGGAACGATTGAAACTAAATGCAAGTGAAGTAGCCTATATCGGCGACGATTGTAATGACCAGCAGATCATGGAACTGGTAGGCTTTACTGCTGCACCGGCAGATGCACTTTCTTTCGTAAAAGAACAAGTAGACTATGTTTGCCAGGCAAAAGGTGGCGAAGGTGCATTCCGCGAGCTGGCTGAATTATTGATCGATGCCAATCGCAAAGAATCGCAGTTTCAATCGATCAGCAAAACATATAAACTAAGCAGCGGACAGCGCATTGGGCCCGGTGAGCCTTGTTATATCATCGCCGAGATAGGCATCAACCATAATGGATCACTCGAGATCGCTAAAAAGTTGATCGACGAGGCGGTTGCTGCTAAAGCAAGTGCTGTGAAATTTCAGAAACGCACACCAGAGATCTGTGTACCCAAAGACCAATGGGAAATTATGCGTGATACTCCCTGGGGTCGCATGAGCTATATCGACTATAAGCGCAAAACGGAATTTGGCGTAGTAGAATATGCTGCTATCGACCAGTATTGCCGCGAGCTCGGTATAGACTGGTTCGTATCAACCTGGGATGTGGAAGCTGTAAACTTTATGGAACAGTTTGATACGCCTTTGTATAAGTTAGCATCAGCTTCGCTTACCGACTTCCCTTTGATCAAACGTATATTGTTTACCGGAAAACCTCTGATGCTTTCAACCGGTATGTCGACCTATAAGGAGATCGAAGATGCTGTTGATCTGGTTAAGAAATTCGATCCAGAATATCCGTTGTTCATTGCCCATTCAACTTCTGCCTACCCTTGCAAGCCGGAAGAACTGAACCTGCGCATGATCAATACACTGGCAAAGAAATATCCTGGTGTACCAATTGGTTATTCAGGCCACGAAACGGGTTTGGCTACAACCGTAGCAGCGGTAACCCTGGGTGCTACATTTGTTGAAAGGCACTTTACCCTTGATAGGGCCATGTGGGGTTCTGACCATGCCGCTTCTGTTGAACCGCAGGGTCTGGCACGCCTGGTACGGGATATCCGCGATGTAGAGATCGCCGCAGGTGATGGTATCAAAAAAGTTTACGAGTCGGAACTTGGTCCAATGAAAAGGCTGCGGGTTAATATCAGCCCGGAGTATAAGTCTTAAGTCTTGAGTACTGAGTCTTGAGTCGGATCAGGGTATTGTCAAAAAACTAGCGTGGCGCAACCTGGTGGCTCTTTTTGGCAGTGTCTACAGTAAATTTGCCGGTTAATTTATACAAATAACGGGAGCGACTTAAGGCTCAGGACTTAAGACTCCAGACTAACAAAAAATGGATCAATCGAAATTAGTAACCATAACAACCATCATCCTGTTCTCCTGGATTGCATTCATAATTGCCTGGGAACGGATCTCGCCCTATCGTAAAGGTCTGCCTTTTTTCAGGGATGGTTTTTGGGTTGATCTGGTTTGGTATACGATCATCCAAAGTTACTTTTTAAAAATTCTGATATTTGATTTTATCATTGCGCCCATACAGCAGCACGTAGATGTTAGTGGGCTGCAATGGTTCAGGAACTGGACGATCACCGAACAGGTGCTGTTTTTTCTGTTCACCCACGACCTTTACATCTACCTCTTTCATCGCTTCCAGCACGCCAATAAATTTTTTTGGCGAACGCATGAAGCTCACCATTCGGGTAAAGAAGTTGATTTTCTGGCAGGCTCGCGTTCGCACATCGTAGAGATCATCATCAATCAAACGATAGAATTTGCGCCCATTATCATTCTAAGCCCTAACCCCGAAATCATCGTACCGATCAAAGCCTTGCTGGATGCTATGTTTGGTATGTTCATCCATGCCAATGTGAATGTCAAGTTCGGCAAGCTTAAATATTTTCTGAATAGCCCGGAGTTGCATCTTTGGCACCATGCCAATTACCGCGAAGTATTTCATGCCAATTTTGCGACCAAATTTTCGATGTGGGATTATATGTTCGGCACGGTTTATTTTCCAGAGAATAAACCCGGCGATCTGCGCGAAAACTGGGGTTTGTACTATGATTACCCAAAGGATTATTTCCTGCAGCACGCTTTTTCGGTCAAGCGTTTTGACGAGCAGAAACTGTTGAAGTATCGCTGGTTCACATGGTATTATACCCTGCGTCCGCGTTTGCTGGAATGGATGATAGGCCAGTGGAAATATCTGAGTAAAAGCTTCGCCAAGAAAAAAACTAACGTCGATCAGCCTGGTAATAAACTACAGCCAGAAGAAAATTATATATCTTGCGATTGATTTTAATTTAATCCCTTTAGCTATTGGCCTGGATTTACCTTTTTATTGCAGCAATTTTTGAGTCGGCCTGGACTTTCTCTTTAAAATACATGCGTTTTGCTGAATTAAAAACGCTCCGCTTCACGAACTTTTATAGGGTTACCGAGGGGCTGCCTATCCTGCTGCCTTTTCTGGGTTACATCCTTTTCGGTATCGGCAATATCGTATTCTTTTCGATGGCTATTAAACAGGTTTCAACAGCCACAGCCTATGCCGTGTGGACCGCAATGACCCTGGTATTGATCAAACTGGTGGAGGTTTTTATCCTGAACGAAAAGATCGCCGGGCTCGAAATTTTGTTTATGCTCCTGATCATGACCGGCATTATGGGCTTGAAATTTTACGGGACAGCGGTAAAATGATCCGGTAAATTTTGGGCATTGCCAATAAAACCCGTATTATCGTAACTGCAACAATCAATAACCTTTATCACCTTGATATGAACCTGCCTTTACTTCTTAAAAACTTACCGGGTTGCCTCATTTTCTTCGCTTTTTTATCTGGCTGCCACACGCCGGTTAAACCAGGTACCTATGCCAATGATAAGATCCCGCCAAGCCAGGCTAATAATTTTCACGACCTGAACAAGCAATTGTTTGAAGGATTAAAAGCCAATAGCAAGAAGCAATTGTCCGGCCTTTTGTCGAAAGAAATGATCGATAATAACAGTAACCTCAAGGATATTGAATTAGTAAGCAACCATATGAAAGAGGGCGATTTTACCTTGCAGGAGGAATATTACCTGGTGAAACGTAAGCCAGGGAAAGACACCCTTAAAATAGGTAGCAAGGATATCAATAACCATAAGATCGGCGTAAATATCGACCAACCCGAGACCTACCTGGCATTTTTCGGGCAGAAAGGAATAGCTAATGGGCAAATGGTAACATTGGTGTATAAGAAACTGGATTATGGTTGGAAACTGACGGACCTGGAAATTGACCCTTATAGCATCAACGGCAAAACCGCGCCAGAGCTTTTTAAACAGGCAAAGGATGATTATGCCAAAGGTTACCTGGTTAATGCTGTAAACTTGATGGCTGAAGCCAGAACTACTTCTCAACCCTATATCAGCTGGGTTTATCCGGAAGAGAAGCAGATCAATGGGTTTTATGCTAAAGTATTAAATGCTGCAAACCGCAAGTATCGTTTCCCATATACCATCAATGTAGCAACGCAGCCGCAGATCATCAATTTGCAAACCCATACTACTCCTGAAGGTGTTTTCCCGCAGGTATTTTATCGTTCAAATATCAGGTTGACCAATACTGCCGGATTGTTAAAGGAAAATCTACAGGTTCGAAAGGCTTTGGCAACAGCACTGCCTGGTATTAATAAGGGTAATAAATATGTTTTTTATTCGGTTTTCAATAAGCTTCCCAATTCCTATGAATCGGTAGACCGCTATGAAGTGACAGATACCATCAAATAAATAGCTTCGTTTAGTAAATTTTATACTACAAAAGCCATTTACATTGTTCAGGGAGCTTGTTTTTTAGTGTGCATATTGATTAAATTAGCACAATAAAATCAGGTCCTATGAAATCAAAAAATCCTCCCGAAGAACCTGCTCATGAAGATAATTTCCTGGAATCCTCTCGCAGGGATTTCCTGAAGCATTCGGGCTTATTAACGGCTATTGCATTTACACCTTCACCACTGGTAAAGGCTGCTAAAAGTGGCCTCGATGAAAAGATTGCCGACTTGTACGAAAAAGTGCCGGTTAGCCTCGAAGTAAATGGGGTCAAGCACCAATTATCCATAGAGCCGCGGGTAACACTGCTCGACTTGCTGCGGGAGCAACTTGAGCTTACCGGCACCAAAAAGGGTTGCGACCATGGGCAATGCGGAGCATGCACCGTTCATGTTGACGGACATCGGGTAAATTCATGTTTGACACTTGGGGTTCTGGTTAGTGGTAAAAAGATCACTACTATAGAAGGTCTGGCCAAAGGTGATCAATTGCACCCGATGCAGGAAGCCTTTATCAAGCATGATGGTTTTCAATGTGGTTATTGTACACCCGGACAGATCATGTCGGCAGTAGCCTGCATACGCGAGGGTCATGCGAACTCTGAACATGAAATACGTGAGTACATGAGCGGAAATATTTGCCGTTGCGGAGCTTATCCTAATATAGTCAATGCTATCCAGGAAGTGAAAGAAGGAGGACAGCCGGTATGAAGCAGTTTCAATACAGTCGTCCTGCAACCCAGCAAGCAGTGATCGATGCCATCAATAAGCCGGGCGCAAAGATCATCGCCGGTGGCACTAACCTGGTTGACCTGATGAAACGTGGTGTTACGGCACCCGACAAGTTGATCGATATCAATCATTTGCCTTTAAAAAACATTGCGCCTGTTAAAGGCGGTTTACATATTGGAGCCCTTGCTTTGAATAGTGTTGTTTCCGAAAACAAACTGGTTGTTGCCCAACAGCCCTTGCTATCCATGGCGCTAAAGGCAGGTGCATCCCCTCAGCTTAGAAACATGGCTACCGTTGGCGGCAATATACTGCAACGAACCCGTTGTGCTTATTTTTACGATACCACGATGCCCTGCAATAAACGTGAACCCGGTTCGGGCTGTGGTGCAATAGGTGGGTATAATCGGATGCATGCCATTTTTGGTGCCAGCGATAAGTGTATTGCAGTACATCCCAGCGACATGTGTGTGGCATTGGTAGCCTTAGATGCTACAGTGATCGTACAAAGCAAAAAGGGTACCCGCCGTATCCCATTCGCCGATTTTCACCGCTTACCCGGCGAACATCCGGATCTGGATAATAACCTGGCCGCAGGTGAGTTGATTCTGGGCGTTGAGATACCCGACAATAACTTTGCAAAAAATAGTTATTACCTGAAGATACGCGACCGCCAGTCGTATGCTTTTGCATTGGTATCTGTCGCAGCTGCGCTCGAATTAGAGGGCAATACCATTAAAAATGCAAGGTTGGCTATGGGAGGCGTAGCACACAAACCATGGCGACTTGTTGAAGCCGAAAAGGTACTGATCGGCAAACCTGTATCTGCCGAGACTTTCAATATCGCTGCGCAGATAGCAATACAGGGTGCCAAAACCTACGGCGGTAACGATTTTAAATTAAAACTGGCTCCGGCAACCATTACCGAGGCATTAAAGCATGCATCCGGATTAGTATGAGAACTGGCAGCAACAGCATTCCTTCTTCTGGCGGCATGAGCCGGGTTGACGGACGTTTAAAAGTAACAGGTGCAGCCAAATATTCGGCTGAATATGAGGTAAAAGGTCTGACTTATGGTGTACTTGTTGGCAGTACGATTGCAAAAGGAACAATAAAGTCTATAGATATCAAGCGTGCTGAACGTGCGCCCGGTGTATTGGCAGTTATTACCCATTTGAATAGCCCTAAGGTGCCAGGTTATCAATCTGCTAACAATACTCCCAAGGGGCAGATCAGGATTTTTTACGATAACAAGATAGTATATAACGGTCAGCCGATGGCTCTGGTTATCGCTAATACGTTTGAAAGAGCTTTGTATGCCGCTTCATTGGTTACTGCACAATATAATAATGGCGAACATCAAACCAGGCTGACTGATAATTTACAGGCAGCTTTTTCGCCAAAAGACGATAATGAATATAAGCGTGGAGACCCGGATGCATGGCGTTCGGCCCCTGTGAAAGTTGAACAGGAATATCTCTTGCCAAGTGAAGTGCATAATCCCATGGAGATGCATGCTATCATAGCCCGTTGGGATGCTGAAGATAAAATTACCGTATGGGATAAAACCCAGGGCGTAAAGGATACGCAAACCAATATTGCATTAACCTTTAAGATACCGACCGAAAATGTTCAGGTAAACTCCCGCTTTGTTGGTGGTGCCTTTGGTAACGCCCTGCAGGTTTGGCCGCATGAAATAGCTGCCCTGATCGGTGCAAAAGTTGTTAAACGTCCGGTAAAACTGGTACTGAGCCGCACGGACATGTTCACGTCGGTTGGGTACCGCCCGCATACCTGGCAGAAGATCGCTATTGGCGCTACCGCAGATGGCAAGTTGTTGGGTATCAACCATCATGCAGTTGGGCAAACCTCGGCCTATGAAGATTTTGCCGAAGCACCTGCAGATGTGAGTAGGCAGCTTTATGCCTGCGCCAACGTGGCTACCAGTAATAAAATATCTTCGCTGGATATTGGTTCGCCGGTATGGATGCGTGGCCCGGGCTATGCTACCGGTTGCTTTGCTTTGGAGTCGGCATTGGATGAATTATCCTATCAGCTCAATATTGACCCTATCGAGTTGCGCATGCGTAACTATACCGATGTTGACCCGGAGAGCGGTAAGCCATTTTCGGGCAAGTTTTTGAGCGATGCCTACAAATTGGGTGCGGATGATATTGGTTGGAGCAATCGTAGTTCGAAACCAGGTTCTCTTACCAAAGATGGCTGGCTGGTAGGCTATGGTATGGCAGGTGGCGTTTTTGTTGCCGACCGTGAACCAGCAACCGTAAGGGCCACTTTTACAGATCGTGGTAAACTTATCCTGCAAACTGCTGTAAGTGATATTGGTCCGGGTACTGCAACCGCTATGGTTGCGCTGGCAGCAGATACTTTGAATATCGCTACTGAAAACATCCGCTTTGATATGGGTGATTCATCGCTTCCTCCGGCACCACAGCAGGGGGGGTCAACCATTATGTCGAGTGTTGGTTCGGCGGTGTTCCTGGCATGCAAGCAACTGATAGAAAAATTTAAAGCTTTGGGCGACTCGAGTGATTATGCCCAATTATTAAAGCAAAATAAGCTTCCAAAACTGGAAGTTTTGATCGATTCAAAAGCAGGTACCGAGGTAGATAAATATGCCATGTACTCCTGGTCGGTTCATTATGTGGTGGTACATGTACACCCGGTTACCGGCGTGGTGAAAATGGAAAAAGTTACCTGTGTTGCCGATTCGGGACGCATTATCAGTCCGAAAACGGCCCGCAGCCAGATCATTGGCGGAGCGATCATGGGTATCGGTATGGCATTGATGGAAGAAGCCGTCATCGACCACCGATACGGACGCCTGATGAATGCAAATTTAGGTGATTACCACGTGCCGGTTAATGCAGATATACCGCAAATAAATGCATTATTTGTGAATAAAGCGGATACCAATATTAACCCTATCGGTGCTAAAGGAATGGGCGAGATAGCGTTGATCGGTATGGCAGGAGCGGTAGCAAATGCAGTTTACAATGCAACCGGGATCCGGGTGCGCGATCTGCCGATAACTCCGGATAAGTTGCTGGGGGCTTTGCCTCATGTGGCGTGAGGTGGGGTCATTTGTCATTTTGTAGTTAGTGATAGATTTTAGGGTTTAGAATTTAATATTCACATCCCATGGAAAGCAAGATAAAAGTGAAGGACCCTGAGCTTGGTCCGAGCAGGGTAGACGGAAGGTTGAAGGTGACCGGTGCGGCTAAATATTCCGCTGAGTATAGCGTAAAGGGTGTTACCTATGGCGTTTTGGTGGGTAGCACAATTGCTAAGGGAACCATTACGTCTTTAGATACCCGTGCCGCTGAACGTGCGCCGGGTGTTCTTGCTGTTATCACCTACCAGAATTGTCCTGAAATTCCGGGATACCATACTCCTGATCAGCCTGCAAAAGGTCCTTTAAAAATATTTTTAGATAACAAGATCTATTTTAATGGTCAGCCAATTGCCCTGGTAGTTGCAGAAACTTTTGAGCGTGCCCTATTTGCCGGCTCCCTGGTTAAGGCTCAATTTAACAAAGACGATCATCAGACTGACCTGAAGAATAACCTCCAAAACGGCATAGCAAAAGGAAAAGATTATGTGCGCGGGCAGGAAGACGCCTACAAAACGGCCCCGGTAAAAGTTGAGCAGGAATACCTTTTACCTACCGAAGTGCATAACCCTATGGAATTACATGCCATTATCGCCCGCTGGGATGCTGATAATAAACTAACCATCTGGGATAAAACACAGGGCGTTAAATCAACCCAGCGAAACATAGCCAATGCCTTTAAAATACCTACGGAAAATGTGCAGGTAAATGCACCCTTTGTTGGTGGGGCTTTCGGTGCAGCATTGCGTACCTGGCCGCATGAGATTGCTGCAGTAGCTGCAGCTAAATTGGTAAAACGACCGGTAAAACTGGTGCTGAGCAGGGCGGATATGTTTACATCCGTTGGTTATCGCCCCCTTACCTGGCAAAAAATTGGGATAGGCGCTACTTCCGATGGCAAATTGGTGGGCATTACACATGAAGCCACCGGGCAAACCTCGGTTTATGAAGACTTTACCGAAGGTGTTGTCAATATCAGCCAGCTTATGTACGCATCGCCTAACGTCAATACAAAGTATAAAGTGGTTTCACTCAATGTGAACACGCCTACCCCCATGCGGGGACCGGGAGAAGCTACCGGGGCCTGGGCACTGGAGTCGGCATTGGACGAGCTCTCTTATGCCC
Organism: uncultured Mucilaginibacter sp.; assembly: GCA_903887275.1. Lineage (GTDB taxonomy): Bacteria > Bacteroidota > Bacteroidia > Sphingobacteriales > Sphingobacteriaceae > Mucilaginibacter. The sequence goes on along the minus strand of CAISPD010000108.1, from coordinate 20,438 downwards.
TGAATATCGACCCCATTGAATTACGCTTACGCAACCATGCAGATACTGATCCATTAAGTGGTAAACCCTACTCAAGTAAGTTTTTAAAAGAAGCCTACCAGTTGGGCGCTGACCGGATTGGATGGAGCGAAAGACGCCAGCAACCGGGTACATTGGTTAAGGATGGCAGGCTGGTGGGCTATGGCATGGGCGCAGGGATGTTTGGTGCTTACCGTAGCAATGCTACCGTAACCGCAAGGCTTCAGGCAGATGGTATACTGGTGCTGCAAACAGCCGTAACCGATATAGGTCCCGGAACAGGTACAGCAATGGCTGCGATAGGTGCAGAAGTGATGGGCGTACCGGTTGAAAAAGTAAAAATATTTCTTGGTGATTCGTCCTTGCCACCCTCGCCAACACAAGGCGGCTCGCAGGTCACATCTACCGTAGGGGCTGCAGTATTTGATGCATGTACCGAGCTCAAAACAAAATTTAAAGCTTTGGATGGCGGTGCAAACAGTAACGATTACGTGAAATTGCTTAACGCCAATAAATTACCGCAACTGGAAGTTACTACTGTATCCAAAGGCGGCGCAGAAATGGGCAACTATGCGGCTTATTCGTGGTCGGTTCATTTTATTCAGGTTTTGGTGAACCCGGTTACCGGGGTAGTTAAAGTGAACAAATCGGTTTCGGTTGCTGATGCAGGCCATATTGTTAGCCCGAAAACAGCGGCCAGCCAGATCAAAGGAGGCGCCATTATGGGTATCGGCATGGCTTTGATGGAAGAAGCATTGATCGATCACCGATACGGGCGTCTGATCAACAATAATTTTGGCGACTATCACGTGCCGGTTCAGGCGGATATCCCACAAGTGGAGGCCCTTTTTGTCAATAAACCCGACCCCTACTTAAACCCGATGGGTGCCAAAGGTATGGGCGAAATTGCTACGATTGGCGTTGCGCCGGCGGTAGTTAATGCTATCTATAATGCTACCGGCAAGAGGATTCGCGAACTACCGGTCACACCAGATAAACTGATCTGATCAGAAACTCTCTGAGGCACCACCACCGCCAAAATCTCCCCCGCCAAAGCGCGAATCTTCATGCTTTGGGGCAGAAGGCATATTGGCAACTCTTTGCGCTGTGATCAGCGATTCAACGCGCAGGTAATCCAGCAATAACTTTTCACCGGGTTCGGTATAGATAAAACCATTTTTTGGCGTAGCCAGATACCTGATCGTTAACCAGGCAATAAGGATCGCGAATATACCGGCGATCGTAAGCATGGTCTCGGCAGGAAGTAAATGAAAGTAGTTTCGGAAAGTAGCCACTGCTGCCACAATCAGTATCAGTCCGATACGCAACAATATAGCGTCTTTTCTTTTAAGCCCATAAAACACAAAAACCAGGGGCATCAATATGGTATATGACCAGAAAAAGCCTCCTAATGGCAATGGTTTGTTTACATTTTTGTCGGGGCCCAATACATTACCGAGCGTTTGAACAATATAATAATTACCTGAAGCATAGATTACCAACAAGCTTACAATTTCGATCATTGAGATACAATCTTTGTAGTTCACCAACTCCGGTTTTTTACCAATGCGAAGTGCTGTAAGATAAGTTACAGCGGAAAGGATCATTAACAGAAATGGGGCAGTAGCCAAGCCGGCAGTAGTCACGCCGTTCCAGGCAAAGAAAAAAGCAGCGAAAAGGGAGGCTACCGCAATTGCTGCTGTTAATCGGTTTAAAAAGCGTAAGGTTAAAAGCAAGGTTATAACAAACAGGAAAATAGAAAAAACAAGCCGCAGTGTATTTCCGTCGTACCCTTGGGTTTTTGCCAGCATGATACCAAATCCTGTAGCAAACTGACAGGCAACGATCAACTCAAGAGCGTCGTCGACGCCCGATCTGAAATGCTGTTCCGAATGAATAATAGCTTCCAGGGCAGCATAGCTGATGACAGCCAGGAAGAATGACCATATCGGCGAGGCGATCATATTACCCGCAGAAGCCATCAACGATAATAAGCCATCGCCAACGGCTACGATCAACAGCGTAAGAAGAAATAATCCAGCCCTGACAAAAGGGTTTGGCATATAAAAGCTCACAGGATAATGCTGCCTCGCAAGTTTAAACTCATCGTTATTGATATATCCTTTGTCGCGATAGCTTTGGGCTTGTTCCTGTATCCGCAGGTTATGGAGCCACTCTTTGTTGAAAACGATCATTCCGATTTTAGTTTTCTGTTTAGATTGATCAACAATAGGATAAGGCCACCCCCCGATCCAAGGAAGTAAAGGAACGCAAGGTAAAGTCCACCGACATTTTCGACCTGGGTCACCATGCGTATTGCAAGGCTACTCAATGCGATATAACTATATAGGATAACCAGCAATAGAAAGTAAAATGACCTGGAACGATAGGCATCGGCATAAAAAATTAACGCGAGCCCGGCAAGACCTAAAATCCAGAACATTGCGAAAATTGAATTATAAAAATGAAAATACCCAGCCAGCAAGCTTATAAAACTAACGTGCAAGCCATAATGCTGATAGCTGAATTTAAAGTGAGCCTTCAGATCAAATTTTTGACTTACAAAGGCCAGGACCAATAATAGAATACCCAACAGTAAGTAAGTGTAAATAATATGCTCACTATCAAAATCGTAATTGTGTAAAAGTTCTTTTGGTGTAACAGAAACCCCCATCCAGAGCGCCAGGTTAGCAATAGCCATACTCAAAACACCCAGATGGTCGAAATAATAAGCGGTTAAGAACAGCAGCACCATTGGTATAAAAGTAGCGAGGCCGTAATTGCTGCCAAACACCTGGTATTGGTATTGCAGGTATGCAGTAAAGGTGAGAAAGCTGATTGTGCCCAGTAATAAAACATAATCGAAAGCGGTATTTGGTGCCTTTACTTTTGCCCGATCATAGGGCAGGGCGTACTTAAAGCAATAGGAAAAGCTTCCTATTACCAGCAGGGCGATAAACGCCAATACAAATTGGTGCCCTATGGTATCAATGTTTTTATAAACCAATATACCCAGGCCGGCGGTAAGAAGCAGTACGCCGATATATAGCAAAGTTTTAATTTCCCAATGGACAGAAAACAGCCCTGCTTTTTCATGCAGCTTAATTTTTTCATACGAGGCATCGCTCAGCAAGCCTTCGCTATGCAGCGATTCGTACCATTGGTCCATTTGATTGCAGGTTTATATGATCAATTATAAGTAATTAAATGTACATTTTTGATTTCTGGAAGTCAGGAGATCAGGAATAATACATCCAAATATTGCCATGCATATACATGAAGTTATAATTTGTGATATTTTTAGCGATATTAGTTAGCCATTCGCAGCCCTAAATTAAATACATGAAAAGCAAACCCAATTACTATATCGTAGCATTGATCCTGCTTACGTTTTTCGTGATCTCCTTCCTTACCAATGTCATCGGCCCACTTTCGCCCGAATTTATCAAAGATTTTAAGCTGAGCGACCTGCTGGCAGGAGCACTACCGTTCGCCTTTTTTATTGCGTATGGGGTTATGTCAATACCGACCAGTATGCTGGTACAGAAATATAACGAGAAAAAGATCATGGTAGCAGCCTTTGTGGTTGCTTTTCTGGGCTCGCTATTGTTGGCTGCCGAGCCTAATTACCTGACAGCAATTCTATCGCTATTTCTGATCGGTTGTGGCATGGCGATGCTGCAGGTGGTGATCAATCCATTGTTGCGCACTGCAGGCGGTGCCGAGAACTATGCTTTTACATCCGTATTAGCGCAATTGATCTTTGGCGGAGCCTCGTTTTTGAGTCCGCTGATTTATTCTTACATGGTAGTTAACCTTAACAAAGGCAATCATTCGGGCGTATTTTCATTGCTGCAACCTTTAGTGCCGCATGATCTTACCTGGATATCGCTTTACTGGCTTTTTACGGTAATGGCGTTGTTGATGCTGGTCATCATCCTGGTATCCAAATTCCCGCGGGTTGAACTGGCAAACGACGAAAAAGCCGGACCCTGGAAAACCCACGTCGATCTGTTTAAAAAGCCGGTTGTTGTACTTTATTTTATTGCCCTATTCTGTTATGTAGGTACCGAGCAGGGCGTATCCTATTGGATGTCGCAGTTTTTGTTTGAGTACCATCATTTTGATCCGCAAACTACCGGCGCCAATGCTGTAGCTTATTTTTGGGGATTGATGCTTATTGGTGGGCTGATCGGGCTAGTACTCCTTAAATTAATGGACAGCCGGAAATTGCTGGTGCTGTTTACCATCCCTGCTATGATCTGCTTAACACTGGGCTTGTTTGGTAGTGCACAGGTTTCATTATATGCGTTTTCTATCACAGGCTTCTTCATGTCTGTAATGTATCCTATCATTTTCTCGCTTGCGCTCAGTTCTGTTGAAGAGGACCATGGTTCATTTGCCGGTATTTTGGTTACTGGTATATTTGGTGGTGCTGTGGTACAAGTGCTAATCGGCGGTTTAGGTAATTTAATTGGCTTGCGTATGGGTATGACCTTTCTTTATTTAACCTTCGGCTATATGTTAAGCATCGGTTTCTGGGCTAAGCCAATCATCACCAACGAGACTATTTTCAATAAAAAAGACAAAGTTTAATGAGTACCAAAGTTATAGGGATAGACCTCGGCGCAACCAATGTGCGGGGTGCAGTAGTAATAGACGGCGAGTTATTGCATATCGAAGCCGCCCGGATACATAGCAATGGTTCGGTAGAAGAGGTCTTAAATGATATTTATCAGGTGGTGGATAAACTGATCGACCCTGAGGTGGTTGCCATAGGTATCGGTGTACCCAGTGTAGTTGATGTAAAGGAAGGGATCGTACATGATGTATTGTATATACCTTCCTGGGTCGAGGTCCCACTGAAAAGGTTGCTGGAAGAGCGCTATCATATTCCGGCTTTTGTAAATAATGATGCCAACTGCTTTGCTGTAGGTGAGTATCATTTTGGAAAAGGCAAAGGCGTTGATGCCATGGTGGGGTTAACGCTGGGTACCGGCTTGGGCGCTGGCCTGATCATCAATAAAAAACTTTTTGCAGGGCATAATTGCGGTGCGGGGGAATTTGGCTGCCTTGATTACCGCGATAATATATTAGAATATTACGCCAGCGGTTCTTTTTTCAAAAACGTTTATGGTTTGGATGGTACTCAGGTTTTTGAGGATGCGCAAAATGGTGATCAGCGTGCACTTGAACTTTATGCAGAACTGGGAACACATATCGGGCATGCTATAAAGAAAGTGATGTATACGATCGATCCTGAGCTGATCATATTGGGAGGCTCGGTCCGATCAGCTTTCGCGTATTTTCAGGAAACAATGTGGCAGGAGATCAGGACCTTTATGTACAGCAAGTCTGTTGAACGTATACGGGTTGATGTTTCCGCTCTGCAAAACAGCGGTATTTTGGGGGCTGCAGCATTGTACTACGATGCTCAGTAATTTAAGGACGTGGCTTTACCTGGCGATTACCGGCTTTCAATATAAACCTGGTTGCCATTTGGTGCTAAATTCCATTTCTTGTCTCAATTAAATTCTATTTTTGCTTCCTTATTTTAAAAAGTGGGAAAAGATAAATTACGACGTTTTGCCGAAGTTGCTACTTTTAGTAACGTTGTGCAGCTGGATGCCGGTATACCTTATCGCGGTAAATGGGCCTTCGATTTTTTTAAAAACCATCAGCCTTTGGTGCTCGAGCTGGCTTGCGGCAAAGGCGAATACACCGTAAACCTGGCCAAACTATTTCCCGAAAAGAACTTTATTGGAATTGATTATAAAGGCAATCGTATCTGGCGCGGTGCAAAGGATGCTATAGAACAAAGTGTACCCAACGTTGGTTTTTTAAGGATACAGATAGAAACGATACTCGACTACTTCGGGGCGGGTGAAATAGATGAGATCTGGATCACTTTCCCCGATCCGCAACCCCAGTTAAGCCGGGAGAAAAAGCGCCTGACCTCCCCACGATTCCTGGAAAAATATAAACAGATACTCAAGCCCGGAGGCTTCGTTAACCTGAAAACAGATAATGACGATCTGCATGCCTATACTGCAGAAAAGATCGCCGAATTAAATTTGAGATTGCATATCAGAACAGAAGATCTGTACCATTCTGAATTTGCCGATGAAGTGCTTTCTATCAAAACCTATTACGAGAAGAAATATTTGCAGCATAATAAGAATATCAACTATCTGAAATTCTCATTCGAATAGCATATGCCCGATCTGAACTTTTACGATAAAGTATACCAGGTGGTGCGGCTGATACCACCGGGCAGGGTTACGTCTTATGGCGCCATTGCTAATTTTCTGGGCACAAAGGGCTCTGCAAGGATGGTAGGTTATGCTATGCAAGCCTGCGGCGCAGCAGATCCACCGGTGCCAGCCCATCGGGTTGTAAATAGCGCCGGACTCCTCAGTGGTAAATTCCACTTCGGCGGCGATTTGATGGAACAACTACTCGCATCGGAAGGCGTTAAGGTGGAAAATGATAAAGTGGTTGATTTTAAAAAAGTGTTCTGGAATCCAGAGGACACGATGGCAGGATTTTAGGACACGATTTTCAGGATTTTTGGGAAAGTCAGGATGTCATATATCATGCCTATAACAAGTTGTATATCCCATCCAAAACGCTGCTTTATAATTAGCATTAGATTTGCAATTTTAGCGTTATATTTATCTGGTTAAGCCTGCCAAACCTCAAAACCAAACCTGATGAGAAAAATTACTGCCCTGCTCCTTTTGGTAATATCCCCGGTATGTATTGTTTTTGGGCAAACGGCCAGTTTACATATTCACATCGCTACTAAAAAGATCCAAACGTATTTTGATTTGCCCAGCGATCCCGGGAATGATACTTATGTTGTTTCGAGAATTGACAGCAATACCAATATTCATACGCTCAAAATAAACCAGCCTACATTTGTAAGTGTACTTTTTTTGGATCCGGAACCCGGCCGGAATCAAAGCTTCAATTACTTATTTTACCTGAAGCCGGGGGATAATATTTTTATGAATATTGATTTTGCCAAGCCCGGCTTTGGTATAGAGGTTAGGGGCAAAGGTAGCATCAATAACCAGCCGCTTATTGCTTTGGGGTCTGATATAACCTATAGCTTCCATAGAGATACCCTGCCCGATAGGGCCATAAACGTTATTAATGCTGCCCAAAAAACTAAAGAAAACAACCTGGCGGAATACATCAAACAATATCAACCATCGGCAAAATTTATTGAATGCTGGAAATTGAATTTAAAATATTTCGCCAGCGATCTGTATTACAGCTTTAAAGAAGACAACAGGCTATATGTATTCGACGCCTATTACCGTAATTATGATAAATGGAAGAAAGTGAATGATAGCCTTTTTGCGCTGATTAAATTAAATAATGACGACGCTTTGAATTCCTATCATTATACCAACTTAATTGCTACGTTTTTGGAGCGGGAGATGGAACATTTTTCGGACGAGGACTACCTTCATCCTATAGCTTTTTACAAAGACTGGTACGGGACGGATACGACCAACGGTAAGAAAATATTTAATAGCGACAAAAAAAACCTGGTTCAGGAAAAAATCATTAACCGGTATTTTACAGGAAAGACGGCCGAATACTTGTATAATTTATTACTGGAAAGCGCGAAGAATAATGCCAATCCGGTTAATATCCCGGCGATATTTGAACGTTTCAAGGAAAAGTACCCAAACAGTGCCTATATACCGAAATACAGCGCATGGGTGCAATCTATTGTCGAAAAGGAAAAGCGGACTCTAAATACCAACATGGTTTTTTTGAACGGGAACGGAGCCGCGATCAACTCAATGGATGAGTTACTGGCCATGATGAAGGGCAAAACGTTGCTGGTTGACATGTGGGGTACCTGGTGCGGGCCATGCCGCGAGGAAATAGAAAAGAATAGCGCCGCTATCCGTAAAAAATATGCCGGTAAAGATCTTCAATACCTTTACATCGCCAATTACGATCTGAGTCACGAAGAACAGTGGAAAAAAATGATCGCCTATTTTGATATTGAAGGCACACATTTACTGGCTAACCAAAAATTAACCGACGATGTCTTTGCAAAGTTTAAAGTCAGGGCATTTCCAACAATGTTTATTATCAGGAAAGACGGCAGCTATGAATTGACCAGAGCCGGTTATCCAACCGATATCACCTTGCTTTATAAACAACTAGACGAAGCATTAGCGCAGTAGGCATATTTTAAACCAGTCTTCAGGCTACTAAAAAACTGAAATCTTGCCTATCAATCAAATCCCAAAATCGTGTTATAGGTAACTTAACCACCACTTGCTTTTATTGCTCTGCTTATAAGCATCGTAGCGCTTGCAAAGCGGATATAGGCCAACAACTATTGCGATCCAAACCAGGTAAGCAATTGGCAGTGAAAAGCCGTAACCTTTTAAGGTGGTGGTAAACCAAATAGGTTGTTTTAAGAACCAGATATGCCAATCCTGCCCCGGTGTAAATGCTGAAGCAAAAATTGCTATGAGGTGTATCAGATAGATATGGATCAGGTAGTAAAACATGGGCACCCTACCATAAACAGAAAAAACCTTTACAACGCCGTTCTGCATTTTTTCGGTTATACCAAGGAATAGGAGTGCGGTACCTAAAGTTACGAGCAGATAGTCTAATGAAGGCGGATATTTGTTAAAGTTGATGAACGAAAGGAAAGTAAAAAAGCCATTTTTTTGTGCTGCCCAGGGCACCGGATCGCCATAAATATTGATAAACCTGATCACAATAAACAAAGCAATGGCAGCGGCGCCAAGTTTTAACAACAAGCTTCGCCGTTGTTCAGAACTATAGGAATTAGAGAAGACCTGACCCAGGCAATAACCCAGCGCCATCACGGCAACCAATGGGATGAGAGGATAACCTACCAGCAATAATTCGCCATGCCAGTTAAATACCTGCTGGAAATGAAGCAGCGACCAGCCAAAAGCTTTTAAGCCAGCCCCCGGTATGTGTACGTTATCAAAAAGGTTATGACTGAAGATGATCAATAAACTTAAAGCCAGGATCAATTTTTTAGGCAGATGGATCAAGCCTGCCAGAACGATCATACTAATGCCCAGCGCCCATATCGTTATGAAAAAGAACATCGGAAATGTAATATTGAAGTTCCAGCCAAAATTCACAACGATCATTTCGAGAAAAACCAGCCAGAGCCCCCTTTTGATCAGAAAAGACGATAATTCCTTTTTGGTCTTTTTCTGACCCATCAAATAGGCAGATGTACCGGCAAGAAACATAAATATCGGTGCACAGAAATGGGTGATCCAGCGGGTGAAAAATAAGATGACGCTGGTTTTTGATAAGTCGAGCGGATCAAAATAAAAGGAGCCAAAAAATAAATAATCACGCACATGGTCAAGCGCCATGATGATCATGATAGCGCCGCGCAGGAAGTCGACCGAAGTGATCCGGTATTTTGTGATGGTTAGGGCTGGGTTCATAAAACGAATATAGTTTTAATCGGGCGGTTGATAAAACCCGAAACTTGCTAAGACACGATTAAGACACGATTTTAGGATATTATGGATTTAGTTGAATGATAAGAATCAGGGAGGTTTCCCGGATCTTTTGATTGGGTCGTTGCATTAAATGCAATCCTTAAAATCTTATAATCATGTGTTGTTTATTTGCAGGAGTTCCATCTTGTTGCCAAAGGGGTCGAGGTAAAAGAAACGTTCGCGGCCGGGGATCACTTCTTCTTCAAAAGTGTGCACGCCATGTTTCTCCAGGTGCTCGCGGCTCGCTTTGATATCTGCCACCTCAAAAGCAGTATGTCGTCCTGTTTCCTTCAAACCGGGCTCAACACCGATATGAAAGCCGATGTCGCCGATCTCGAACCAATAACCCGGCTGGCGAAAAACTTCCGGCCGATAGGTGGGTTTTAAACCAATAATATCAGTGTAAAATGCCCGGGCTTCTTCAAGCCTTTCAGGTGGAACGCATACGTTAATATGGTCGGCGCGCTTAAAGTTGATCATTCGTTTTCGGCAAATGTGAGCACATAATTGTTGTTGTCCAATATAGAAAATTCTGTTGCGCCATAAAAGGTTTTTTCCAGACCCTTTAACACTTTAACCTTGTCTTTCACCGATTCAAAGAACTCGCGGATATTTTTAATATTGATATACAATAACAAAGAACCACCGTCAGTGCGGCTGATCTCGGGTAACTCATCTGCCAGGCTGTCGATAGTCTGAAACATCAGCGTCACGCTGCCATTCACCATCATCACCCAAACCAGTTCATCTCCCTGCTCGGGTACCGACATGGCCACTTTAAATCCTAACAAGGTATAAACTGCTATAGTTTCCTGTATGTTCCTGGTAAAAATATTTGGCGCTAAACTTTCCATAACTATGTTGAATGCTTAAAAGATTAATTTTGTTTTGGAATACTAAAGGTAAAAAAACATTTTGATAAAAACTAAATATTTTAGCATTTTTGGTCATTAGTTATTGGTCATTTGGCATTAGTAGCTTTAGTAATTCAACAATTGAACAATAAAACAACTAACTCATTCACCAATTAAACACCTCCCATGGGAAAATTAGAAGACGATTTTAACGCATACCGTAGCCGGATGAACGACCGTATCATGGAATCGGCCAATACCAATATCAAGCGATTTTTTGCGCTCGATACCACCACCTACGCCGAAGGCGCCCTTGATGTAAAAACTAAGGAAATGCTCGGCCTTGTTGCCTCCATGGTATTGCGCTGCGATGATTGCATCAAATATCATTTGGGCAAATGCCACGAGGCTGGGGTAAATAATGAGGAGATGAACGAGATTTTTATGATCGCTAATCTGGTTGGCGGGTCGATTGTTATTCCGCATTACCGTAGGGCAGTGGAATATTGGGATGAGTTAAACGGTTTATAAAAAAATAGTTTGTCATTGCGATTCGCCATTGGCGGAGAAGCAATCGCAAGGCATACCTTTAAGCCCGGATGCCATGGGGTAAGAACCTGATTAGCATCTATAAATGCCTTCTTGCGATTGCTTTGTCGCTGGCCTGAGCTCAAACCCCTCACGCTCCGCGCAATGACAATTTTTATTAATTTAACTATCAACAACCCAGATAAATTCAAATAACCCCAAAATGACTCCAGACTCAAGACTCAATACTCCAGACCTAAAACGCTGCACCTGGCCCGGCAAAGACGAATTCTACATAAAATACCATGATGAAGAATGGGGGAAAGAAATACATGATGATAAGAAACTGTTTGAGTTCCTTGTCCTTGAATCTGCTCAGGCGGGTTTGAGCTGGATCACCATATTACGCCGCCGCGAAGGGTATCGCAGGGCTTATGCTGATTTTGATGTGCATAAGGTTGCTGCTTTTACAGAGGATGATGTGGAGCGACTGATGCAGGATACGGGTATAATCCGTAACCGTGCCAAGATCGTTTCCTCTATCAGCAATGCACAAAAGTATATTGAAGTTCAAAAAGAATTTGGCTCGTTCGACCGGTATTTATACAGTTTTATGCCCGATGGGAAGCCGATTGTTAATTATCCGCAGCAGCCAATTGTAAGTACTCCAATATCTGACGCAATAAGCAAGGACATGAAAAAACGCGGATTTAAATTCTTCGGCACAACTATTTGTTATGCCCATATGCAGGCAACCGGTATGGTGAACGATCATTTGCCTGAATGCAGCTTTAAATAAAATCAACACGAATTTGCACGAATAGGAGCGAATTAGCACGAATTTGTTGAGATTACAACGATAGCAATTGAATTATACCTTTTAGCCGATATTTTGTACTATTGTATCCCAGGCATTTAATTCGGCTCAATTCATTTAAATAATCCGTGAAATTCGTGTTGATTAAATTCGTGCAATTAGTGTAAATCAACAATGAAAAAGTTATTCCTACTGGATGGCATGGCGCTAATTTACCGCGCACATTTTGCCCTGAGCAAAACCCCACGATTTACTTCGGGTGGCTTGAATACCTCAGCTATGCTGGGTTTTACCAATACCCTGCTGGATGTGCTCAAAAAAGAGAAACCAACGCACATGGCTGTAGTTTTTGATACCGAAGCACCAACCGAACGTCATACCGATTTTGAGGCTTATAAAGCACATCGCGAGGCTATGCCCGAGGACCTTGCTAAAGCTATTCCTTATATCTTCCGAATTGTTTTAGGGTTTAATATTCCGCTGATCACCTCTGATGGTTTTGAGGCTGATGATATTATCGGCACCCTTGCTAAAAAAGCCGAAAGGGTTGGATATGAAGTGTTTTGCATGACACCCGATAAAGACTTTGCACAGCTGGTTTCTGAAAACATCAAGCTTTATAAACCGGGCCGGCAAGGCAATGAAGTGGAAATAATGGGTGTGAAAGAGGTATTGGAGAAATGGGAGGTAAATGACCCACTACAGGTGATCGATATATTGGGTTTATGGGGAGATGCAGTAGATAATATACCCGGCATACCGGGTGTAGGCGAAAAAACCGCCAAGCTGCTAATTAAACAATATGGCTCAATGGAGAACATCATCGCCAACAGTCATGAGTTAAAGGGCAAATTAAAGGAGAATGTAGAAGCCTTTGCTGAGCAGGGCTTGCTATCAAAAAAGCTGGCGACCATTAACCTGCAGGCTCCTGTTGAATTGGATGAAGCCGGATTAGAAGTTACAGCACCAAGTCGCGAATTGTTAGAACCTTTATTTGCCGAGCTGGAATTCCGAACCCTGGGCAGGCGTGTATTTGGCGAAGATTTCAGCGTAACGGAGTCGCGTTCTGTAGGTGTTCAGACGGATTTATTTGGTCAGCCTGTTGCCGATGCCCGCCCTGTTTTGAATCTGGAAGTGAGGGATATAAGTGAACCTGAAAATGAAGTAGCTGCAAAAAATATCAATAACGTTCCGCATAACTATTACCTGGCTGATACCAAAGAGAAACGCGCCGAATTGATCAGACTGTTGCAACAGCAATCAAGTATTTGTTTTGATACTGAAACAACCGGCATAGACGCTAATAATTGTGAGTTGGTTGGCCTGTCTTTCTCGGTAAAAGAACACGAAGGCTGGTATGTGCCGGTCCCTTCAAACCAGCATGAGGCACAGGCAATAGTTAACGAGTTTAAGCCGGTTTTAGAAAACCCATCGATAGGCAAAACTGGTCAGAATATTAAATATGATATCCTGGTGTTCAAATGGTATGGAGTACAGGTAGCCGGAGTATTATTTGATACCATGCTGGCCCATTACGTCCTCGACCCGGATACCCGCCACAATATGGATATCCTTTCCGAAAATTATTTGGGATACAAACCAGTATCTATCATCGAATTGATCGGCGCCAAAGGGAAAGGCCAGGGCAATATGCGTGATGTTGAAATTGAAAAGGTAAAAGAATATGCTGCAGAAGACGCAGATATTACCTTACAGCTTCGCAGTGTTTTTGAGCCCAAATTGGTACAGGCCGAAGCTGAAAAATTGGTAAACGAGATCGAAAACCCATTGGTATACGTTTTGGCTGATATTGAATATGAAGGTGTAAAAATTGATACAGCAACCCTGAAAGAGTTTTCAAAGGACCTGGAAGTTGATATCGCAAAACTGGAACGTACTGTATATGATAAGGCTGGTGTACGCTTTAATATCGCTTCGCCAAAACAGCTGGGTGAAGTGCTTTTTGAAAAGCTAATGCTCGACCCGAAGGCTAAGAAAACAAAAACCGGACAGTATCAAACCGGGGAAGATGTATTGTTATCACTCGCTGCAAAGAGTGATATCGTGCGTGATATATTGGATTACCGCCAACTGCAAAAGCTAAAATCAACCTATGTTGATGCGTTGCCTCAAATGGTAAATCCTAAAACTGGCCGTGTACATACTTCCTATAACCAGGCAATAGCGGCTACGGGACGATTAAGCTCTACCAATCCTAATTTACAGAATATACCTATCCGAACTGAGCGGGGAAGGGAAGTGCGCAAAGCCTTTATTCCACGTGATGCCAACCATAGTATATTATCGGCGGATTATTCGCAGATAGAATTGCGTATCATAGCCGAGATCAGTAAGGATGTTAATATGCTGGATGCCTTCAATCAAAATCTTGATATCCATACCGCCACTGCTGCCCGTGTTTACGGCAGGCAGTTGAACGAAGTAACGAACGATGAACGCCGTAATGCCAAGGCGGTAAATTTTGGTATTATATATGGGCAGTCAGCATTTGGTTTATCACAAAACCTTGGCATACCGAGGAAAGAAGCGGCAGAGATCATCGAAAATTATTTTGCCACCTATCCCGGTATTAAACAATACATGAGCGATACGATGAATTTTGCCCGTGAAAATGGCTATGTATGTACGCTGATGGGCCGCAGGCGTTACTTACGGGATATCAATTCGGCTAATGCTACTGTACGCGGATTTGCCGAACGAAATGCGATCAACGCACCTATTCAGGGATCAGCAGCCGATATGATCAAGATCGCGATGATCAATATTCACCGCGAATTCAAGGCCCTCAAACTCGATTCAAGAATGACCATGCAGGTACATGATGAGTTGGTTTTTGACGTACCCAATTACGAGATAGAAAAGGTAAAGCCGATCATAACTGAACTGATGAAACATGCAATTAAAACTGATGTGCCTATTCTGGCGGAAGTTGGCGTAGGACAGAATTGGCTGGAAGCGCATTGATCCTTGTACTGCTTGCAGGTGTTGTAGTGGTTTACTTGTTTAGATAACAGAAACCAAGATCAACCGGGCAGAGTAAGTGATAGCGTTAACACAACAATCGGTTAAAAATTCCGTTTTGTCGATAAATATAGGGCCGGTGTCGATCTTCAGAAAAAATACAGGAATCATTTTTTATATTTATTCCATCATCAAAAAAGCAAAATGCAATTAAAGAAACAACTACTGGTAACTGCTGGTGCCATTGCGCTTATTGCAGTTAGTGTGGCAGCATCTCTGCCGCAGCAACAGCGGGAAGAACCTAAACTGGTTAACCTGAAGGTATTCCCGAAAAACATTCCTTATCGTGTGTTGGATCATACGATGGACGAATGGTCGGCATCATTAGGTGTGCATTGTAATTTCTGTCATGCGCGTAATGCAGAAACAGGAAAAATGGATTTCGCCAGCGACGCCAAGCCTGAAAAAAAGGCAGCGCGTGAAATGTTTGAGATGGAAAGCCAGATCAACAAGAAGTTTTTTGGAAGCGAAAAAGATAGCCTCGGCTTGTATAAAATAACAGGTGTAAATTGCTTTACTTGCCATGCCGGTAAATCACATCCGGAAGTAAAAGTTCCTGAAGAACATCATGGTCCGGGTGGCCCGCCTCCGGGTGGTCCGCCTCCGGGTGCTCCGGGAACTCCGCCTCCAGGTGCTCCGGGTACTCCTCCTCCTCCGGGCGGAACTCCACCATCAGGCAAGTAATTTTGATTAGGGAAAATTAAAATGAAGCGGTTTTTTATAGCCATGCTACTGGTAATTGGTACCGGTGTGGGAGCGGTATATGCACAAGGGACGGTCGCAAAGTCGTCAATCACCTTCGAAATCAAGAACATGGGTATCAATACCGGGGGTTCGCTTGGCGGCTTAACTGCCAAGATCCATTTCGTTGGGGCAAACCTATCGGCAAGTACCCTGGAAGCTTCAGTGGATGTAGGTACGATCAACACGGATAATACTACCAAGGATGAACACCTGCGCAGCGAGGATTTTTTTGATGTAGCTAAATACCCTAAAATAACAATGAAATCTGTAGCCCTGAAACATAAAAGTGGCGACAACTATATCGGTACTTTTTTGCTGACCATTAAGGACAAAACCAAGCAATTGGACATTCCATTTAGTTATATGGATCAGGGCAATACGGTTGAATTTAAATCTACCTTCAAAATTAACCGGCTTGATTTCGGCGTTGGTAGTTCAAGTATGATCCTATCCGACGTTGTAACGGTGCATCTGGATTGCGAGGAAAGAAAGACCGAAAGCGCAACTTTGTAGTTTCGGGACAGATAGAGCGTGATTAATTTACCTTTCAAATGAAAACGGTTAGCAATTATAGAGGGCTAAAGCTGGTATCGTCTTTTCTACTTTCAGCCATCTTTTCTATGGCTACGAATGTTAGTTATGGGCAGTCGTTACCGGCTAAAACATTGCTGGCACTTTCCAAAGGCGACCATATTCTGGCCATAATAGACCCGACAACGTTCAATGTATTAGCGAAGGTACCAGTTGGAAACGACCCGCATGAGGTTATTGCTTCGGCAGACGGGAAAACGGCCTATGTGACCATCTACGGTGGCGGAAGCTTACACGAGCTGGATGTGATTGACCTGGTAGCGCAAAAGGCATTGCCAGCTTTGGACACCAAACCTTTTATGGGACCGCATGGTATTTATTTCCAGGGTGGCAAGGTTTGGTTTAGCGTGGAAGGCAGTAAAACCGTAGCCAGATTAGACCCTGCAACAGGCAAATTCGACTGGTGTTTTGGTACCGGGCAGGACCGTACGCACATGGTTTATGTTAGCCCTAACGGCAAAAATGTATACACCACCAACGTAGCATCGGGATCAGTAAGTATAATAAGCGATAGCCTGATCAAACCACGTCCATTTCCAAATGGCTTTACGCCTCCCAATCGCCAGCAATGGGTTCAAACCCTGATACCCGTTGGCAATGGTTCTGAAGGTTTTGACGTTTCGCCGGACGGTAAGTTTTTGTGGACCGCCGGTGCTGACGATGGGATAATTACAATCATAGACCTTGCAGGCAAAAAAGTGGCAGCAAGCATTAAAGCTAAGGTGGAGGGTGCTAACCGCCTTAAGTTTAGTCCTGATGGCAAATTGGTATTGATTACCAGTCTCCGCAACGGCGACTTGTTTATTTTTGATGCTACCAGCAGGCAACTGATAAAAACCATCAGTACGGGACATGGTGCTGCAGGCATTTTGGTTGATGATGATAGCTCACGTGCTTTTATTGGGTGTACAGAAGATAACTATGTTGCTGTGGTTGATTTAAGGTCGCTTAGCGTTAGCGGCCATATTGCAATCAATGGCGCCGATGGCTTAGCCTGGGCATTAAGACCCTGATAGTTATTGCTGCTTTAATTTTCCAGCATTGCCCCTGGTAATTTGCACGTAAAGTTTGAATGCTTATAATTCAGCCTTCAGGCAAAATAGTTTACATTTGTTGATGCCGCTCTTTTTTCAAACGCCCCGTTTTGTGATCCGTGAATTTGTCCCCGGAGATGAGGATGCTTATATGGCTTTATATGATGATGAGGAAGTTATACTTCATCTGCCTAAAAGAAGCCGCAAAGAAAATCTTGAGATATATCGTGCTACCCTTGCCGATTATGCTGCCGGTAAAGTGCTTGGTCGCTGGGGTATATTTAATAATGGCGATGGCGAATATATAGGCACCTGCCTGCTGCGTAATTTTTATGAGGAAGAGGGAAAGGTAGAGATCGGTTACCTGCTTGCCAAAAAATATTGGGGCAAAGGTATAGCCAGCGAAATGGCCCAAATTTTGGTTGGCTATGGTTTTACCTATACCGATGCTAAAGAGATTGTTGCAGTTACTACCCTATCCAATATTGGTTCGCAAAAAGTGTTGTTAAATGCTGGTTTAACACGCCTCCCAAATTTTGTCAGGGATTCTGAAGAACTCGCTTATTTTAGTATGAAAAGACCTGCCTCTCTCTAAAATCTTGTCGTCTTAAACCAATTTACTGATCAGGTCTTTGCAGCCTTCCGCTATTAACTGGAATACCGGTTCAAACATTTCATTTGCATAATACGGATCCGGTACTTCCCGGGTGCCCAGCAATAACTTAACTTTTGATGCCGCTTCAGCATCAGGTGCCATGGCTTGAACATCAGATAAGTTGTATCGGTCCATCACAAAAATATGATCGAAATGATCAAAGTCAGGTTTCCCGAATTGCCGGCAAACCTGACTGCTGATGTCGATGCCATGTTCCCGGGCTACTCTTACCGATCGCCTATCTGGTTCTTCACCCACATGCCAGCCTCCTGTTCCTGCTGAATCTATCTGCCAGTTTAAACCTTCCTTGTCAGCCAGATGCTGCATAATACCCTCCGCCAAAGGCGATCGGCAGATGTTTCCGAGGCAGACCATGAGGATCTTCATTTTGGTTGTGGTTAGTTGTTGTTAGTTCTTTTGGTTGTATTAGTTGTATTGGTTGGAGTGGTTACACTGGTTGTCAGGATAGCCATCAGGATGGTTGTGCCGGGCTTAACTTGTGTAATTAACTAGTTGAACTATTTAGTATGCATAACTAATACAACTAATACAACCAAACAAAACCAAATCAACCAAAAATCCCGTTAAGCACACCGGCTAAACGAACACCTGCTTTCAATAACTGGCGGTTGACAACGTCAATATGATTGTAGTTGTATTTATAGGCATTCAAATTGTCGCCGGATCTTACTTCGGAGTAAAGTTTTTCGGCAATTTGGTTCGACTCAAAAAGCCATTGGCTGATGGGTGCCTTTTGCCATTCTTTTAGCTGTGCTGCAGTAGTATGATTGATGGTTTTAGCATATTCAGTATAACTTAACTGCTGAAATTCGATCAGTCCTGAATCCCAGATAGAATGCAGATTGGAAGGATTATTCATCCAGTTTACCTTGATATCATTTCCTCCTTTGTCCCCCGTATGGCCGGTATGCATGGGCTGATGCACATCTTCTATGATGTGGATCAGCATGCGCAGGTAAAGTTGTTTTTTATCTTTTGAAATCGATTTTTTCTTCAATTCGGCGACCAGGAAATTCAATTTGGTATAGGCGTCAACAGCTGTATCCTGTTTCAGGTAAAGTTGAAGCTCGGGGAAGGTATAAGGCTTATCGAAGTCGATAAAATGCCAGTTATAGAGGTAATTGAAAGCTGGATCCGATTTGATAAAGTCGGCCCAGTTGCTCGCAATAGCGATGCTGGTATCGCCTAAAATGCCGCTTACGGCAGCACGGGCTTTTGGCGTTAAATAACTTTCCGCAATTAAACCGGCAATGCGGTGACCCTCGGTGCCCCAGGCCATCGAACGAACGGGCAAATATATAATAACCAGCCCCAACAGTATTTTTTTGAAGATATTGGTTTTCATAGTGGTTTGGGAATACAGGTACTGCGTTTAACAAGCCGTGCTTTAATAGGTTGAAGGCTCGACGCACCCTGAAATTCAAACAGTGAGTCGCTATTTTTCTTCACCTTAAAATACTCTTCATATATACCAGTTTGGAAACAGCCCCCCGGTTCTTTAATGCTATAATCGGAATTGCAATATTGCCCTTTAACATGCAAAGTATCGTTGCGTTGTTCGTAGTTGCCTTTTACATATTCCGTCCAACGGCCCGAGCGGGTACAGGTATCCGGACCATTATTTACCTTACTGAAATTCCGGATCTGAATAAAAAACGAATCGCAGCTGAATTTGATATGGTATAACGAGTACTCGGTCAGCAACTTTTCCTTTGGCACCGAATCTTGCGCCCATTCGCCCTGCAAGGCTACTTCGCCCTTGCCCTGTAAACCCGGATTGCGCGTGCATGCATTCAGGCCGAAAGCTAAAAGCGTAATCAAGGCGAAAGCGGAAAGGTAAAGGGAGAAGGGTTTTTGCATCTTGATATATAAAGTAACCCCCTCACCAGCAGAGAGGGGGTTGGAGTTTGTCTTTTATTTTAAACTACCTACCATGTCTTCCGGCTTCACCCAGGCATCGAATTGCTCGTTGGTGAGCAAGCCCAGACCAATGGCTGCTTCGCGAAGCGAGGAGTTTTGTTTCAAAGCGGTTTTAGCGATCTTGGCAGCATTCTCATAACCGATATGCGGATTAAGCGCAGTTACCAGCATCAGTGAATTTTCGAGGTGCTTTCTAATACCGGCATAATTAGGTTCGATACCAACGGCACAATGATCATTGAAGGATATGCAGGCATCCCCGATCAATCTGGCCGACTGCAGGAAATTAGCAGCCATAACCGGCTTGAATACGTTCAGCTCGTAATGTCCGTTAGAGCCACCGATCGAAATGGTTACATCATTACCCATTACCTGTGCGGCAACCATGGTAACTGCTTCATTTTGCGTTGGATTAACCTTGCCCGGCATAATGGAAGAACCCGGTTCATTATCCGGAATATGTATCTCACCTATACCCGAGCGCGGACCCGAAGCCAGCATACGGATATCATTAGCGATCTTCATTAAAGACACTGCGATCTGTTTCAAAGCACCGTGACTTTCAACGATAGCGTCGTGCGCTGCCAAAGCCTCAAATTTATTATCAGCAGTGCGGAAAGGCAGGCCGGTAAATTTGGCGATGTAATCAGCAACTTTAACGTCATAGCCTTTTGGGGT
>CAISPD010000107.1 GCA_903887275.1 uncultured Mucilaginibacter sp. | reverse complement strand
GCCATGATCTTTTGTTCTAATGTTGGAACGTTGGAATGTTGAAATGTTGTAATGTTGTAATGTTGTAATGTTGAAAGGTTCCGGCTAATACCTGATACCTATTACCTAATAACCATTACCTAATAAACATTACCTTTTACCTTTCGCTTTTCACCTTTAGCCATCCGCCGAGCGCCACGCACCTCCCGCCAACCCCCAAATATGCCATTTTTTGCTTTTCGCCGGGATTCAAATTATAAACATTTCAACCTTTGGGGGCCATGTTTTCAACATTTGTTCCTGGCGTAATTATAATATTGCTATTACATAGGAGTGATGGGGGGATAGAGTAAGTAATATTTGTTTAAATTGCCCTTGAATAGCGAATCGCCAAGGTAAGGCTAAGTTGAAGGGCGAAAGCATTTAAATTAAAATATTTAAGAGAGCTCAATTTAAATCACTGCATGAGTATTAAGCCGCGTTTGAATCGCCTTGACCTGACGATGATCGTTATTAGCCTGGTCATCGGTATGGGGATATTTGCAACGCCATCTGATACTGCCCGG
Source organism: uncultured Mucilaginibacter sp. (assembly GCA_903887275.1). Taxonomy (GTDB): domain Bacteria; phylum Bacteroidota; class Bacteroidia; order Sphingobacteriales; family Sphingobacteriaceae; genus Mucilaginibacter. Next base: position 10,639 of record CAISPD010000107.1, on the reverse strand, counting down.
GAAGTGGGCAACGAATGGCTTTTTTTAGGAGCCTGGGCTTTCGGCGGTATTGTGTCACTTTGCGGAGCGCTTACTTTTGCCGAGATCGGTTCACGTTACCCCGTAACAGGCGGGTTTTACAAGGTTTATTCGTATTGCTATCATCCCGCCTTTGCCTTTATGATCAACTGGGTTTTGGTGATTAGCAACGCTGCCTCAGTTGCCGCCGTGGCGCTCATCGGTTCCGATTATATTAAACCATTCCTGCTGCCGCCATCATTGCAAAACGAAACAGGCACCCATATCATCACCATCGCTTCCGTGGGTTTGCTTTATGTGATCAACTTTTTGGGTATCAAAATGAGCGCCCGTGCGCAAAACCTGCTGATATCTTTTAAGATCGGGTTGATACTGCTGGTATGCTTTGCTGTTTTTAAGAGTGATGCTTATCCCGCTTCTATCCCGGTAACTTTGCCAAAAACTAACCTCATTACGGCACTGGGCCTATGTCTTGTTCCGGTGTTTTTTACCTATGGGGGATATCAGCAAACCATTAATTTCGGAGGGGATATCATCAATGCCAAAAGCAATATTCCCAAGTCTATCGGAGTAGGCATCGGTGTTATTATCTTCCTGTACCTGGCCATTAATTTCTCCTACCTTAAAGTGTTGGGTATAGGCGGAATACAACATACGCCGGCCCTTGCTGCCAAAATGATGGGTGTACTGTTTGGACCGAATGGCTATAAAATAACGTCGATATTATTGTTTGGAGGTGTGCTGGCCTATGTCAATGTAAACGTACTTTCTAATCCCCGTGTTTATTATGCCATGGCCGAGGACGGAATTTTACCACCGATCTTCAAAAAAGTAAACACCAAAACTCAGGTTCAGGAATTTGGCATGAGCTTTTTTGTAGGCCTGGTGATCACTATACTTTTCTTTGTTGATTCTTTCAGCAAGATGCTGCGATACGTAATGTTTTTTGATACAATAGGACTTTCGGTAGCAGCCCTCGCCATTTTTATCCTGCGCAAGAAAACCAAAGACATGGATATCTCAAAGATCTATACGATCAAATGGTTCCCGCTGGTGCCCATAATTTTTATTCTTTCGTACTGGTTCGTTACCATTAATATCTTTGTCACTTTTAGGGATAATCCCTATGCTGCCCTGGTATGCCTGGCCTGCTATGCAATTGGTTTAGGCATTTATTATGGCTTCATGTATCTAAAGAAGAAACCACGACCCGAATAAAATGGACCTTTCCTATATCCTGAACGAACTTGGCGAAGAGCGCGAAAACTATTTCAACGCGGTATCGCCACCCATTATACAAAGCAGCAATTTTGCGCTGAAAACTGTGAAGGATTTCAGAGATGCGCTGGCCGAAGAGTTTAATTTTGATCTCTATTCCCGTGGCAATAACCCTACACTCAATATCCTGCGCAAAAAACTGGCTGCCCTGGACGGCGCCGAAGATGCCCTGGTTTTTGGCAGCGGCGTAGCTTCTATCAGTGTGCCCATTCTGGCTTTACTGCAGCAGGGCGACCATGTTGTATCGGTGGATAACCCTTATAGCTGGACTGTAAAATTGTTTAAAAACTTGCTGCCCAAATATGGCGTTACCACTACTTTTATTGATGGCACCGATATCGAAAACTTCAAAGCTGCCATTAAGCCCGAAACCAAACTGATCTTTCTGGAAAGCCCTAATACCTTCAGTTACGAATTGCAGGATCTGGCTGCAGTTGCAGCATTGGCAAAATCAAAGGGTATTTATACCATGATTGATAACAGCTATTGCAGTCCGCTTTACCAGCGTCCTATCGAACTGGGTATCGATCTGGCTGCACAAACCGCCACCAAATACATCGGCGGACATTCAGATGTCGTAGCGGGTGTTGTGACCGGTAGCCGAGAGCTGATCAGGAAAATATTTGAGAACGAGTTTATGACCATTGGTCCGGCACTTTCGCCGCACTCTGCCTGGTTATTGATCCGCGGACTGCGCACCTTGCCGCTCCGCATCCAGCGCAGTTTTGAAAGTACCAAAGTGGTGACCGAATGGCTTCAAAAGCACCCATTGGTTGACAAAGTCATCTGGCCCTTTAAAACCGACTTCAAACAATACCAACTCGGCCAGCAACAAATGGCAGGCTGCGGCGGCCTGTTTAGCTTTACGCTAAAGGACCCGGCCCTGAAAAAGATCGAAACATTTTGCGATTCGCTGCAGCATATCCTGATGGCGGTATCCTGGGGCGGCCACGAGAGTTTGATCATCCCATCCATCGCCGCTATACGCGAAGAAGATTATGATGCCGGGCCTTATAACCGCTATCAGCTGATACGGATGTATGTTGGCCTGGAAGAACCTGAGTATTTGATCAGGGATTTGGAACAGGCGTTGGAGAAGATCGTGTAGTTTAAAGTCTTGAGTATTGAGTTCAGAGTCATTAGTCAAAAACTGATTTTAAACCCCCATGTCATTCCGAACGAGCGGCGGGTTGAAATGGGTGTCATCCTGAGCTCGTCGAAGGGTGAGTGCGGTGGGGCAGGCGGCGTTGTTTTGTGGTCCGGAAGTGCTTTGTTCTATGGACAAACATCCACCGCTCAATTGCCGCGGAGGCTGTTTAGTTATTCGCAGTTGTTTGTTTTTTTAAGGGGCTCATGATTGCTATCGCAATTTGTCGCGCCAAAGTAACCAAAGGCGCACACGTCATCGCAAATGCCTCTAAGCCCGCAGGCCTTCCCTGCAAAATAAAACAGAACCCCAGGCTGCAAATCTTTGTCCCGGGCTACCCTGCCACTTAATTAACCTGCAATGGACAAATCTTTGATGCCTTTGTCGCACTTCCCGCCCTGTTCAATTTTATTTTCACCCGAGGCTGCTGCGATGACACCCACAGGCCAGCGCTATTTTATCTGCCTTTAAAAAATATGTCCCTGCGAGGAGCCAGCCAGGGAATGTGGGTTGGCAGCGACGTGGCAATCGCAAGGTATCCCTTTACGGCGGCATCTTTCGCATCCCTAAAATCCAAAAATCGTGTCCTAATCGTGTCTCTCCCCTGGTGTCATTCCGAACGAGCGGCGGAGGCAGTGCGCAGGGGCGAAGAGGAAACTTAGACAATACGCGCGTCATCCCTGCCGCACCATGCTTCGACCGGCTCAGCCTGACACCCATCGCACAAACCTAAAAAATCAGCGACCTCAAAATAATCAAACGAATCAACGGTTCAGACTTATTAAAATATTTTAAAAAGTATTTGCACTTTTCAATTTTCGATTTTATATTTGTATCAACTTCAGAAAAAGATTGTTTTTTGAAGTCGACGCCGGAAATTAATGTCAGCACACAGCATAAAAAAACTCCTTATTGTTTCACCCGTCATGTGGAATAATTTGATAGTTAAATTGGTTTGATTGAATCCCCGCATTGCGGGGATTTTTTTTATAACTTTATGGAGCGGAGAGCGGTTGGTGCCTGGCGGAAAGCTTAAAGAGAAAAACACCTAAATTACATAATGGCACGATTAAATTTATTGGAAGAGACCCGGTACGAAAAGTTGCCGGTTACCGTTTACCCGAACCAGAAAGTAGCTTCGAAAGCTGTTGCAAAACGCATAGCCGATTTGATACGCAGCAAACAGGACCACGGCGAACAGGCTGTATTAGGCCTGGCTACCGGTGTAACCCCGATTGGCGTTTATGCCGAACTGGTGCGCCTGCACCGCGAGGAAGGCCTGAGCTTCAGCAACGTGATCACCTTTAACCTCGACGAGTATTACCCCATGAAGCCTAACGCGGCGCAGAGCTACGTAACCTTTATGTATGAGAACCTGTTTAGCCACATCGATATCAAAAGAGACAATGTACACATACCAGATGGTACACTGAAGCAGGACGATATCGCTGCTTTTTGTCTCGAATATGAACGCCAGATCAATGCACTTGGAGGTCTCGATTTGCAAATACTTGGTATTGGTCGTACCGGTCACATTGGTTTTAACGAGCCGGGATCGGCCCCTAACTCGGGTACCCGTTTGGTTACGCTGGACGACCTGACCCGTAATGATGCCTCGCGCGACTTCGGTGGAAAAGAGAATGTGCCAACAAAGGCCATTACCATGGGTATCGGTACTATCTTCAAGGCTCGCGAAATTATCCTGATGGCCTGGAGCGGCAAGAAAGCGCCGATCATTAAAAAAGCGGTCGAGGGCGAAATTTCCGGCGATGTTCCGGCAACCTACCTGCAACTGTCAGACCATGTTGAGTTTATCCTTGATGAAGATGCGGCATCAGAACTGACCCGTTTTGGTACACCATGGTTGGTTAAGGACTGCGTTTGGGATAATATCATGAAAAAGAAAGCCGTGATTTGGCTGGCTGAAACGCTGAATAAACCGGTACTTAAATTGACCGAAGAAGACTATAACAACCACGGCATGGCACAACTTGCAGTAGAGCAGGGCCCCGTGTATAATATCAACATTGACATATTCAACCAGATACAGCATACCATTACCGGTTGGCCGGGAGGTAAACCAGATGCCGACGATAGCCAGCGTCCCGAACGTGCACTACCAGCCCGCAAGCGCTCTATCATATTCTCTCCGCATCCTGATGACGACGTGATATCAATGGGCGGTACATTCATACGTCTGGTAGACCAGGGGCATGATGTACACGTGGCTTACCAAACATCGGGTAATACCGCGGTTTGGGATGATGACGTGTTGCGCTACATGGAGTTTGCGATCGACTTTAACGGAAGCGTCGGTGACGATAATAGTCATCTGAAAAGCCTGTATGAGGACATGCGCAGATTTATTGCCACTAAACAACCAAACGAGATCGACACCAAGGAGATCAGGGATGTAAAGGGCTTTATCCGCAAAACTGAAGCGATATCCGGTGCTCGCTATGCTGGTTTGGATGATGATCATATCCACTTTCAGGCCCTTCCTTTTTACGAAACTGGTAAAACCCAGAAGAGTCCGATCACAGAAGATGATATCAAGCTAACCATGACCCTGTTGCAAAAAATTAAACCGCATCAGGTATTTGCAGCCGGCGATTTTGCAGACCCGCATGGAACTCACCTGGTTTGTTTCAATATCATCGTAGCAGCGCTGCGTGAACTCCGCAAAACGGAAGATTGGGTAGAGGATTGCTGGTTATGGATGTACCGCGGTGCATGGAAAGAGTTTGAAACTTACGAAATTGAAATGGCAGTGCCATTATCTCCACAGGAAGTGCTGCGCAAGCGCAATGCTATATTTAAGCACCAATCGCAAAAAGACCGCGCTGTTTTCCCGGGCGACGATGCCCGTGAGTTCTGGGTTCGTGCCGAAGACCGCAACCGTGAAACCGCACAGTCCTACGACCGCCTCGGCTTAGCCGAATACCAGGCGATGGAGGCCTTTGTGAGATTTCATTATTAGGCGAGGAGCAAGGTGCCAAGGCGGAAGACGCTTTGCAGGTTTATACTATAGAATTTTGGAGACGCAAGAAATTGCGTCTCTTTTTGTTTTAGCACGATTTAAAAAAATTGTCATTGCGAGGAGCCGGCTGGGTATAAGCTCCGGGATGCGACAAAGCAATCGCAAGGAGGACGGTATAAGGCTTATTTATTACCGGAAACATCGTGCATAACCACGATGCCTGCGGGCCAAAAGGCATAACTTGCGATTGCCACGTCGCCCCAACCCCACTATCCCTCGCTGGCTTCTCGCAATGACAATTTCTATTGATAATTGGATATTTGAAAATATTATTCTCTCAATGCCCTTGTATTTTTATTCACTCCCTAATGTACAAAATATGAAGACCTTTCGCCTTTCACCTTTCACCTTTCTCCTTTATCGTTTCGCCTTTCACCTTTCTCCTTTATCGTTTCACCTTTCTCCTGCCACTACCGCTGCAACTGCCACTACTACTTCCTTCCAGCAAGTATCAATGAATCAATTCTCCTCCCCAATACATCCGACTGCCTCATCGCTTCATCTAATGGCAAGCCTGCTGGCAAGCCGGGCCGTTTGTATTTGGTAGCTGTAAGCCAGGCATCGCGCAGCATATTCTGGCGTTCGGTAATGTATTGGAGGATGACGTTTCCATTGCGGTTTTTGGAAAGACTTTTAACGGCACTCGGATAGTAGGCCGCTTTTTTACCGGTTAAATAAACCAGTATCTCCCGGGCAATGATCCAATGCCCTGTTTCGTCGGGGTGAACGCCATCGCCGGCCAGGGCAAAATCGTCCAGATGAAATTGAGCATCCACCTTGCGGTGTGCCTCCAGGTAATTTTTCATAGGGAAATGCGTATCTATCACCTGCCATTTTTTGCTGACACGCATTCCCAGCAGCCAGCTGGCGTATCGGTCCATCACAGCAGCATAGTTAGCACCGAGTCCAAGCTCGCCTGCACGTAGTTCGTCGAAAACCGGTGGGGTGATATGGATAATCTGTGCTCCGCTTTTGACCACCTCGTTATGCAACCAGTTGATCCCCTCCCGAAACCTGCGGAACCGGCCCGTATCAAAATGCATATAAATGCCATCATTAATACCGTAACAGGCAAATACCAGGTCGGGTTTAGCCTGCGCCAGCACGCGCTGCAAACGCTCATGCAAATCGGGCCGGGGAAAAGCTCCATCAGCGTGGCCTGGTTCCGACAGTCCTGATACCGTTTCGCTCGGTAAGCCGAGGTTAATAAAATCAAAATGCCTGTTAGGGTAATTCACCACCAGGTAGGCAATCACATCGTTCACATAATTGGCCTGCCACGTAATGCTGTTACCTAAAAAAACAATGCGTTTTACTTTGGGGGCGATGTTTTGGGCGTTACTGATGCTACATAGAAGCAGTAATGCAAATATTATTTTGTTTTGAAGATATCGTGTTATTTGCTTCATATTTTGTAGTGATAACCTAAAAACAGGAGTTTTAGAGGGGGTGAATAAGAATTCAAAATTGACCGCTATAATCTTAAATCTTTATCCGGCGTTATTACAAATCGAAGACTCAATCCTCAATATTCCCGTTAACCACCTCCAAAATCTCGACTTCACGGTCTAAGGCCAATTGTTGCAGGGTAGCGCCTTCAGCAATCACTTTAGCCACATAGCTTTTATCCTTATAGCCAGAGGCGTTGATCTTAACGTTGAGGTAAGCGCCAAGTACTGCGCTGCGGGCCATCAGTGCAGCAACACCGGCGTCAGTCACCGAATTGGGGTTGCCTGTTTCCGCCATGGCTTTGATCACTTCCATGCTTTGATAGGCCAGCTGCATCACGTTAAAGGGCACTTCAATAGCATATTTAGTAGCCGCTTGAATCGCAGTGCTACGGGCAGCTTTTTCGTCCTCACTACCTTTGGGCAAGGCAAAGGCTTCCATGATGCGGTTAAATGCGATAGTATCTTTATCGACCAATTTCAATAACTCATTCTTGTAATATTGCCCTTTTTCTGCCCATTCACTGAACGTTTCCCATTGTTCGTCCCATCCTTTTTTATGGGATGACAGGTTAGCCACCATCGTCGCCAGTGATGCTCCAAGTACTCCGGCAAAGGCGGCAATAGAACCGCCCCCCGGTGCGGGGCTCTCGCTGGCAGTTTCATCAGCAAAATCGCTGAGCGACAGGCTTACCAATTGGTTGTCGGCTTTGTTCTTCAGCAGGTATTCGATGATACGTTCTTCGGGTTTAAAGGTCCCAGTTCATCCAATCCCATAGTTTTTATGGCGATGCGAACAAGCTCCTTTTCGCTTACGCCGCTTGAACGCTGCTGTTTAGCCAGGAAATACCTGCCCGCATCCAGTAATGATTTTAGGGGAATCAAACCTACCAATTCGCTCCCGGTAACGCGAATTCCACGGGCATCAGCTTTTTTGCAAACTTCATCAAAAGCAATATGCAGCGGTGTAATTTCAATATTGGTAAGGTTCATGGAGATCTGCGCAACCCCATATTCTTCAATATACCATCCTATGGCTTTAACTGACTTCAATGAGCCGGGGATGCTTCGCGCTTTGCCATTTTCATCGGTAATGATCTTGCCATTAATAGGGTCACCTTCGCGCATAACCCGGCCAGCTTCGCGTACATCAAAAGCAATAGAATTGGCCCGTCGCACCGAAGTGGTATTCAGGTTAACATTATAAGCGATCAGGAAATCACGGGCACCAATAACCGTTGCGCCCCTCCTTCCATCAAACTCGGCCGGACCGAAATCTGGCGCCCATTCAGGTTGTTTTATCTTTTTGAAAAAGCCCTCATATTCACCTGCACGTATAATGGAAAGGTTACTGCGACTTTTATCCGCCTGCGCATATTCATAAAGGTAAACCGGTATCGCCAGTTCGCTTCCCACACGTTCTGCAAGTCGTTTGGCAAACTCAGCCGTTTCTTCCATGCTGATATTGGCGATAGGGATCAAAGGACAAACATCTGTTGCTCCCATGCGGGGATGTTCGCCGCTATGTTTGCTCATATCTATCAGTTCACCGGCTTTTCGGATGGCGCGATATGCGGCTTCTATCACTTGCTCAGGCTCGCCTACAAAAGTAACCACCGTACGGTTGGTAGCCTTGCCGGGGTCCACATTCAGTAATCTAACTCCCTCCACCGCTTCCACTTCATCCGTGATCTGTTTGATGATCGACAAGTCGCGGCCTTCGCTAAAATTGGGTACGCATTCTATTAGTTTTTTCATGTTATTGGGCATTAGGCATTGGTCATTTGGCATTGGTCATTAGGCATTGGTCCTTCACTCATTAGGTTAAACCATTCCGCATTCGGCATTCCGCATTCCGCATTCAAAACACACTTCTTTTCCACACCAAATCAGGTTTCATTTTCCCTTGATGATACAATATTTCCCGGTAATCGCTGCAAGGGTAGGCCTGCATATCAGCTATTTTACCTTTTTCAAGTGTGCCGCGGTCACTCAAATTTAGTGCTTTTGCTGCGCGATAGGTAAGGGCGGCGAAAGTTTCGGCAGTGGTCAGCTTTTCGTAGGCACTCAGGATAGCAGCCTGCATCAGCAAGTCGCCCATAGGTGCCGAGCCCGGGTTCCAGTCGCTGGCAATGGCCAGGCAGGCACCGGCATCGAGCAGTTTACGGGCAGGGGAAAACGCTATTCCCAAACCCAGGGACGCACCTGGCAGCGCGACTGCTACGGTTTCTGAGGCAGCTAATTTTTTGATCTCGATATCTGTACTGGCTTCTAAATGGTCAGCAGATAAAGCACCCAGTTCAACCGCAACTTCGCTGCCGCCGGTGGTAAACTGGTCGGCATGTACCACCAGGTCGAAACCCATTTGTTTCGCTGCGCGAAGATAGTTGGTAGCATCTGCAGGGTTAAAGGCGCTCACTTCAATGAATATATCAACCCGTCCGGCTAATTTTTCCGCGCTTACCTTGGGCAACACATAGGTCAGCAGGTACTCCAGATAAACAGGAGCGGTTCCGCCAAAATCGTGGGGTACGATATGTGCCGCAAGACAGGTTGGAAGCAGGTCTGCCCGACTAACCTCGCCGGCTTTTTTGATCGCCCGCAATTGTTTTAATTCCTGTTCCACATTAAGCCCGTATCCGCTTTTGATCTCGATGGTGGTAACGCCTTCGCTCAGGTGCTGATCTGCACGCCCAATGATAAGTTCGGTAAGCGCGGCTTCTGTAGCCTGGCGGGTTTGAGTCACTGAATCCCAGATACCACCGCCTGCTTTCGCGATATCAAGGTAGCTTTTGCCGGAAATCCGGAGGGCGTAATCTTTAGCTCTGCTACCAGCAAAGCATAAATGTGTATGGCAGTCAACAAAGCCTGGCAGTAACACATGTTCGCCTTCAATAAATTTTATTTGAGCTTGCGGATATGTTTTTTTTAGCTCCTCAAAATTACCAAGCTCAAGTATTTGTTCACCCTGGGTCACTATACCGCCTTGTGTAATTAGCTGCAATCGATCATCGGCAATTGCGCCTTTGATTGGTAAATCCGCTAGCGTAAGGATTTGGGTAAACGGACCGGTTAATGTCTGAACCATGATTCGTAGGATTTAATGACTTTCCTGATGTTATCCTAAAAGAGTAAAATGTCATCCTTCGACGGGCTCAGGATGACACTCCATTGTTATATTTTCAAACCAAATTTTTCTGCGGTTTCCTCTGCAATTTCATAGCCGGCATCCAGGTGGCGGAACACGCCCATTGCCGGGTCGTTGTATAAAACGCGGTGCAGGCAGTCTGCCGCCCTATCGGTACCATCAGCCACAACTACCATACCAGCGTGCTGCGAATAACCCATACCTACACCTCCTCCGTGGTGGAAAGATACCCAGGTTGCACCTCCGGAAGTATTCGACATGAGGTTGAGCAAGGTCCAGTCTGAAACGGCATCCGAACCATCTTTCATCGATTCAGTCTCGCGGTTAGGTGAAGCCACTGAGCCACAGTCCAGGTGATCGCGACCAATAACGATTGGTGCTTTTAATTTGCCGGTACGTACCAGTTCATTGAATATCAGACCCGCTTTTTCGCGTTCGCCCATGCCCAACCAGCAGATGCGTGCCGGCAGACCCTGGAAAGCGATCTGTTTCTGTGCTTTTTCGAGCCAGTTGATCAGGTGCTTATTTTCGGGGAATGCTTCGATCAATGCCCGGTCGGT
>CAISPD010000106.1 GCA_903887275.1 uncultured Mucilaginibacter sp. | reverse complement strand
TATCAGGTAGTTTTGTTTTTAGATTCGCGCCCACAGGACCCGGAAGAACGCGCTGCATTTGAAATCTATATGAAAGGTGGCGGAGGCTGGTTGGGATTTCACTTTGCGGGTTTTGCTTTAACACCATCTGATTTTAATGCCGATTGGGATTGGTACCACAACGAGTTTTTGGGTTCCGGACAGTATGTTAGTAATACATGGCACCCAACATCAGCGATATTGCGAAATGAAGCCGGTGATCATCCGGTTGCAAAAAATATACCAGCAACTTTCAAAACTTCACCCAATGAATGGTATCGTTGGGAAAATGATCTGCGTGCAAACCCCGATATAAAAATTCTATTTTCAATTGATTCAAGCAGTTTCCCTCTTGGTAATGGCCCCAAACAGTCTGAAATATGGCATAGTGGCTATTATCCGGTGGTGTGGACCAATAAAAAATATAAAATGGTTTACTTTAATATGGGTCATAATGATATGGATTATGATGGGCACACCAATGCAACCCTATCGCATACTTTTGACAGTAAAACCGAAGCCAGACTCATTATCAACGCATTGATCTGGGCCGGTACCGGGCAATTGGTGCATTAAATGTATGTGAAACACTTTTTTTACAAATAGTATTGCATTTTCTGCCATGCAAAAGCTAACTTGGTAAATTCGTTAGCAAACCTTTATAAACCATTTATGAAACAAGAAGATATTTCGCGGCGCCGCTTTATAGGCAGCGCGGCATTGGCGGCGGCTGGTATAGCCTTTGCTTCCAAAACTGCGCTGGCCGGCACGCTGTTTGATGGCAAGCCCAATTCAAAGATCAATGGCGTACAGATAGGTGTGATCACTTATTCGTTCAGGAGCCTGCCTGGTAGCGCGGAACAATTACTGCAATACGTAGTTCAAAGCAATATCAGTGCTATTGAATTGATGGGCGAAGCTGCTGAAGCTTATGCCGGAGCTCCTCAAAAAGCTTCAGGTGAAGATTGGGCCAGCTACTCCAAAAAAGTGGCCGAATGGCGCGAAAATGCTTCTGTTGATAAATTCAAAGAGTTACGTAAATTGTATAACGACGCCGGGGTAAATATCTACGCCTGGAAACCCAATGCATTGGGCCCCAAAAATACCGATGCTGAAATTGACTATGCATTTAATGCCGGTAAAGCTTTAGGCGTAACCCACCTGACGGTAGAATTACCAACCGATCCGGAACAAACCAAACGGCTTGGCGAATTTGCGACGAAACATAAACTGTACGTAGGTTATCACGCCCATACTCAGGCTACGCCAACACTTTGGGACACTGCACTTGGACAGAGCGAATATAATGCGATCAATTTGGATATCGGACACTATACTGCAGGTACCAGCAGCAGTCCGATCGATTTTATATTGAAGAATCACGACAGGATCAAAAGCATACACTTGAAAGACCGGAAATTTCATAACGGAAACAATCAGCCATGGGGTCAGGGAGACACACCAATTGCAGATGTGCTTAAACTGATCAAATCCAATAAATATAAATTTCCGGCAACGATCGAACTGGAATACGATGTTCCTAAAGATTCTGACCCGGTAAAAGAGGTTTTGAAATGTCGTGCCTATGCTGCCAATGCATTAGCTTAAATTGCGCATTTCGATAACCAACTTTTGATTGAAATTAAAGAAATTAAAAACTTATAGCCTTCATTTAACAAATGTCAGCAACTACAACAAATACATATGACGCGATCGTTATCGGGTCGGGGATCAGCGGGGGATGGGCAGCAAAAGAGCTTACCGAAAAAGGTTTAAAAACCATTATGCTGGAGCGGGGCAGAGATATAGTGCATGTTAAAGATTATGTCAATGCCACAAAAGCACCCTGGGAATACCCCCATAGAGGAGGCCATACCGCCCAGATGGAAAAGGATTACCCCGTGCTGAAACGCGATTACCCGCTCAATGAAACCAATCTGGATTATTGGGTTGATGAAAAAGAGAGCCCCTATGTAGAAAAGCAACGCTTTGACTGGTTCAGGGGATATCATGTTGGAGGCAGGTCGTTGATGTGGGGAAGGCAGAGTTACCGCTGGGCCGAATCTGATTTTGAAGCTAATTTAAAGGATGGTATTGGCGTCGATTGGCCGATCCGATATCAAGACCTGGATCAATGGTACAGCCATGTTGAAGCCTTTGCAGGTATTTCAGGCAATCGTGACGGACTGGCCATTTTGCCCGATGGGCATTTTATGCCACCCATGGATATGAACTGTGTAGAGAAAGATGTTTCGGCGCGTTTGAATGCTTATTATAAAGGTGCCCGGCACATGGTTATTGGTCGTACTGCTAATATCACTCAACCTTTGCCCGGACGTACCAATTGCCAGTATCGTAATAAATGCTGGCTGGGTTGCCCGTTTGGAGCGTATTTTAGTACACAATCATCTACTTTACCTGCGGCAATGGCTACTGGAAATCTTAAGGTGAGGCCATGGTCTATCGTTACTAAAATATTGTACGATAAGGATACTAAAAAAGCCAAAGGCGTGGAAGTACTGGATGCGCAGACCAACCAAACTTATGAGTTTTACGCTAAGATCGTTTTTGTAAACGCATCTACCTTAAATACTGCCTGGATCCTGATGAACTCGGCTACGGATATCTGGCCCGATGGTTTAGGATCAAGCAGCGGCGAACTCGGTCACAACCTGATGGATCACCACCTGGGTGTGGGTGCAAGCGGTTTGGTAGAAGGCTATGACGATAAATACTATTTTGGAAGAAGAGCGAACGGTATTTACATTCCAAGATACCGCAACCTGAATGGCGAGAAACGCGACTATATCCGTGGATTTGGCTATCAGGGGCGTGCCTCGAGGCAGTCGTGGAGCCGTGATATTCCTGAACTAAGCCTCGGTGCCGAATTCAAGGATTCACTGAGCGAGCCTGGTCACTGGAGCATGAATATCGGAGGTTTTGGTGAAACCCTGCCGTACCACGAAAATAAAGCAACGCTGGATAAGACCGTCAAAGACAAATGGGGATTGCCGGTACTGGCTATTGACGCTTCGATCAAAGAGAACGAGAAAAAGATGCGTATTGACATGATGAACGATGCCAAAGAAATGCTGGAAGCGGCCGGTGTAAAAGATGTTAAAACAAAGACCATGGAAGGCATTCTTGGACGCGGTATAC